>JALRBE010000010.1:0-23504 GCA_023262335.1 Candidatus Saccharimonadia bacterium
GACAGCCCCCAAGACGAACTTGGTGAACTTATAGAACCGCACGTACTTACGCGTAACCAGGGCAAAAAACCGGCATGGATGGTACCGATCCTGACGACGTATTACGCCGTGAAAGCCGACGACATCAAGGCTGAGCAGCTCAAACGAACCGCTCCGTCCTCGCAGGTGACGGAGTGAGCTCGCTCCTGTATAATCAGTGAAGAAATAACGGTGGGGAGAGGGACGAGAATGAGCGAACGCGAGCCACTAGTTAATTACGACCAAGAACGGACGCCGGATTATCAATACCATGACCTGCTGCGGACGATCCGCGACACGGGCCGCGTCGCGCTTTCCGGCATGGACGAAGGTTCGCACGAGATTCTTGGCCATACCATGCGCTTCGATCTTGCCAACGGGTTCCCGCTTATTACCGAACGGGATCTGACGCGCGGATCGACGCCCGAAATCATCGCGTCATACCAGTCGAAACCGGAGCTCAGGCCGGTCGCCGGCGCGCTCAAGCAGGCACTCGGCGAAATCATAGGATTCGTGAACGGCGCCAGGACGCAGGAAGAACTCGAATATTACGGCTGCAAGCTCTTTTGGAAGCCGTGGACGACCGATGAGAAAAAGGCAGCGAAGCGCGGCCTCGAGCTTGGCGACCTTGGCCCTGGCTCGTATGGCGCCGCGTTCCATGATTTTCCGTCCGACGTCGAAATCGATAATGGCGGCTTCGACCAATACAAGGCGATGATTGAACAAATAAAAAGCCGTCCCGAGCTACGCACGCATATCATAACGCCGTTCATCCCCCAGTACATCTCCAGGGCTCCGGAACGCGAACAGAAAGTTCTGATCGCGCCGTGCCATGGGTTGCAGCACTACAACGTCGATACGCAGAACGAAGAGATTTCTCTGGTGCACTGGCAGCGAAGCGCGGACGCCCCCATTGGACTGCCGTTCAACATGGTTCACTATGCGGCGCTGTTGATGATGGTCGGGCAAGTGACGGGCTATAAACCGCGCGAACTGGTGTTCCAGATTTCGAACGCTCACATTTATGACCAGCACGACGAAAAAGTTGACGCTCTGACGACGCGCGAGCCGTTCGCGTTCCCAAGGCTGACGATCGATCCTTCGGTCAAGAACATAGAGGATTTCAGGGTCGAGCATTTTATGATCGAAGAATACATGGCCCATCCGCCGATGAACATGGGAGGCACCGCGGTCTGATGCTACGAGCTATCGTCGCGTATGATTCCGACCGTGCGATCGGCAACGGCAACGAACTTTTATGGCAATCCGGCGAAATGAAGAGCGACATGCGTCGTTTTCGCGAAGCGTCGGCGGGCCGTACAATCATCATGGGTCGCAAGACGTTCGAATCGATAGGCAAACCACTGCCTGGACGCCGTAACATAGTCATGAGCCGGACGATGGCCAGCATTCCCGGCGTGGAAGTCGTCCGAGATCTTGACGAAGCGCTCGCCGCTAGCGGTCTTGATGCTGACGTGATTGGTGGGGAGCAAATATATGCTGCGTCGCTGCCACATGTCGACCGCGTGCTGGCTACGGAGGTCTTGCACCGGTTCGCGCAGGCTGACGCTCACTTTCCTGGGCTTCCTGGCGAATGGCATGTCACCGAAGACGCGACGCACGATGCGGACGAGAGCAACAAATATCCGTATAGGTTCGTAACGTATGAGCGGACGAAATAAGGACTTCATCAACTTGGATAACGCACGGCTCGATGAGCAACGTGCCGTCATGGAAGAAATCGCGAACAACGAGGAGTGTCCGTTTTGCCCGGAAAACCTGGCGAAATATCATAAAGAGAAAATCCTAAGGAAAGGCGCGCATTGGCTGCTCACGCGTAATCAGTGGCCGTACGACCATACCGACACGCATTTGCTTGCGATCGCCCGCTACCACGCGGTCGATCTGAGCGGCCTGCGCCAAGGGGCGTTCGACGAGCTACAAAGCCATTTCACGTGGGCCGAGCGAACGTTCAGGGTAAAGGCGGGAGGCATTGCGATGCGCTTCGGCGACATGACGGCATCTGGTGCTACGGTAAGCCATATCCATGCGCATTTCATCGTGCCGTCCGAAGATCGCGCCCCGGACGAAAAGGTCCGGTTCAAAATCAGCTAAACGTACGGCCGAAGCGCACGAGGGTCTTCTGGCGCCGCGTCATCGACGGTAACTTTTATGATTTCGACGTCGGCAGCTTTCAGCACGGCAAGCCCGTCGACCATGGCGTAGCCTTCCATGAAGTAACAAGCTTTGATGCTGCTTTGGGCGATAAGCTTCGCGCAGTTAGGGCACGGGAACGTGCTCACGTACAGCTCCGCGCCATCAAGCGAAATCCCGGTCTTTGCTGCCTCGGCTATGAGTGCCGACTCGGCATGGATGTCGATGCTGCGCTCGATCGATTCCCCTCGGCTCGCGGTAATCCGAGGGTCGCTGTCGATCCATGAACTGAAGGCAGTAGGCACGGGATTGTTATGGGCGCTAGCGATAATGTCGCCGTTGGCGTTGACCGCGACCGCGCCAATGCGTCGCCACCAGTTCGCGCTCTGCCGTTTCTCCTGTTCGACGATCTTCACGAACGGGTGATCGGCATCCATCGCGATCTCCCTGTCGGGCGTCACGTCCATGGAGGCAGTAGATGCCTTACGGTCCCAGCGTAAAAAGACCGGTTCGCGAGTAATCGCAAGGTTGGCGTATCGTCGCTCGATTTCGTCCGTCATGTCGTCATCGGGCATGACATACGCGACGTCCAGATTCGACTCCAAGGCGGCTCTCGTAAGAATGAAGGCTTCGCGTCCAAGCCCGCGGACGCTTCGCTCCGCAAGCTCCGGACTGAGCGCGCGGATGTCTTTGCGCAGGTACGGAAGCAAATCGGTGACGCTTTGGTCGAATATGCCGACAGGCATGTCAGGGTGCCGATCGAACGCTTCGACGTACCCTTGATGAATGACAGGGACGTAGGCAGCGAATACCCGTGGCTTTTCTATAGCCACTTGCCGATGACTCCCCCGATTTCGCGGCGCGTATGTTCCGGCACGTCCTTGCCTCGCAGGATTGTCTCGATGGGCCTCACGATATCGTTCTGCCATCCGATCTGCATCTTGCGTATTTTCGCGGACGTCGAGGTTTCAGCTTGTGGCTGGAGGCTGAGCACTCGGTCGCAGTACCGAGCCAACTCGAAGAGCGTTGCGCTGTCGTAGGTTTCCTCGGTGACCACGAGCGTATCTGGCTCGATGCGTTTGATGAGATCCCACTGCGGCTCGTCGGGATACTTCAAAGTGACGATATCGACTGATCGCAGATGCGCGAGCATTTCGACGCGCTCTTCTTGTGGCACGACCGGCCTGTCGTCGCCCTTGCGTTTCTTGACCTTCGAATCGCTGTCGACACCGACGATAAGCACGTCGCCGTTCGCTTTCGCCGCTTCAAGGTAGCGTGCGTGGCCTATGTGGACCATGTCGAACGACCCTGATGTCATGACGATACTGAGCCCCATCGTCTTCAAAGCTTCGACGTACGAAATAAGTTTGTCGTGGTCGGGTATGTAGCGGGCCTCAGGATTGGATCCGAATCCAAATATGCCTCGTTCGAACGTGTCTTTGTCCTGGTTTTTGCGCGGACGTTCCGGGTTGCGGTACTCTTCTTGCATGACTCCCCTATGCTGTTCATCCACCCGCTGATTGATTTCATTATAACAGAGAGGGTCGCTCACAACGAAAAACGAGACAAGAAGTTCCAAATCGTATCGTTCGTGACGTCGCCCCACGCATGAATGCCGCCGACAACCCTGACGCTTTGAACGACGGCTCCGTCGCGGCAGCCTGACCAAGTCGTTATTTCCAGAGCAAGCCCCTGAGAAGACGTTTCACGTGCCGAACAGCCGTTCAGCTGCGCCCGCTTTGCCGACCACGACTCAATGGCAGGCAGCCGCCTGATGGCCGACCCCGCGTATGGCACTGACGCGTCTTTGTCGCCGTGAACGCTGAGGAGTGGCGTCGCCCGCGAGGGCACGCAGTCGTCATGGGGCGCGTACATGGCTCCTGCTATGACGACGAATCCGGCCAATTGGTCGGCCATGCGGCAGCTCAATAGCGAAACGAATCCGCCCCCGTTCGACATGCCTGCCGCATACATCTTGGTCCTGTCGATACACAGATCGTCCTGTGTTTTGTCGATGACCGCCTGCGTGAACGCGACGTCGTCCGAACCCGATGAGTACGGAGCCCCTTGCCATGATGGAAAACCATCGGTGCTCGTGGTTGGGTATGGGTACGCGACAATCACCGGCAACGCGTCGAGGCCGTACGCGTTTTGAATCATTTGCGGGGTCGCGCCTTTGCCTGGGTAGAATAGCAGTAGCGGGTAGTATTTTTCGTTGTCAAAATCGGCGGGCGTGTGCACGAGATACTGGCGTCCGGCGACCGAGTGGACGGTCGTCGCACCTGGCTGCCATGCGGCTCCGGCCCTGCACGTTACGGGTTCCGCCCGCGGTACGGCCGTGGCGGCGAGCTGTTTTTTGAGCGAAGCGTTCTGCGATGCGAGCGACTGCGCTTGGATCCATAGCGCCATCGCCGTGGCAATGAGTAACGCGCACACGACTGCCCAGGCTACATGGCTGGCGAACGGCCTGCTGGCGCCTGCCGTAAAGTCACGGCGTTTGGCTGCGTAAGATTTTGTCATTACGGTTTATCATAGCAAAAAATCAGCCCGACGAGCGAGCTGATTTTTTGAAAAATAGCGCAAGTACTAATTGATGCCGGTTTCTACCTTGATGCCAGGTCCCATCGTCGTGCTGATGCTTGCGGACTTGACGTAGCTGCCCTTGAGGCTGCCAGGTTTTTGCGACTTCAGGCTTTCGATGAACGCTTTCACGTTGTCTTCAAGCTTAGCCGCGCCAAAGCTGACCTTGCCCACTGACACGTGAACGATGGCCTGCTTGTCGACACGGTACTCTACCTTGCCTGCCTTGGCTTCGGTGACGGCTTTCGCGACGTCAGTCGAAACGGTGCCGCTCTTCGGATTAGGCATGAGGCCGCGAGGACCAAGCAAGCGCGCGTATTTGCCAAGCTTCGGCATGTACGCAGGCGCGGTGATGAGCGTGTCGAAGTTCAGCTCTTCGCGGTCGAGCTGCTTCAGGAACTCTTCGTCACCTGCGATGTCGGCACCGGCTTTCTTGGCTGCTGCGACGTCCGCTTCAGGAGCGAAAACAGCGACGCGGATCGTTTTGCCGCTACCATGAGGTAGGCTGACGGTCGCGCGGATGTTTTGGTCCGCTTGGCGCGGGTCGACGCCAAGACGCACGTGAAGCTCGACGCTGGCGTCGAATTTCGCGGCGTTGGTTTTCGTTGCCAGTTCAAGCGCTTCGCCAAGGCCGTACACCTTGCCGTTTTCGACTTGCTCGGCAACCTTGCGGTACGCTTTGCCACGGCGTTCGATGCGAGGACGCGTCACTGGCTTAGGGCCCTTTTTGACGGTCGCTTCAGCGTCTTCTGACTGTGGCGTCGTGTCGCCAGATTCCTTACGAGCTTCCTTTTCGATCTTCTCAGCGGTTTCGCGCTGCGACTTCTCGCTTCGCTTGCCTGCCTTGGCGGCTGGTTTTTCGGTCGTTTCTTCAACTGACTCAGTGGCCTCGACTGGTGCGCTTGCGCCTTCGATCGCCGCTTCGATTTCGGCTATCGTATTTTTTTCGCTGACCTCGAGCTTGAGCTCTGCGGCCTTTTCAAGTAGTTCGGCTTTCTTTGCCATTTTGATCCTTTCTGTGGTACGAACGTTCGTTTTAGCGAACTCCCAACATTGATATACCGAACAATCATAGCATAACGGAGGCGGTTTGTCCATAGATTCGTTGTGACGGATGACAGTCATGCTTGACTAATGTTTGCTTATGTCGTATCATTTTGCAGTAGTCGCTACGGCTTGTCATGGCCGCCCATGAGCGAACGAACGTTGACCGAACGACCTAGGAGACAGCTAATGATGTACGCTCCCCACTACAGCCTCAACCAAGCCGTCGAGGCTATCCGGAAGAAGTTGTCGCGCTTCAGGCTGCAGCCTGTCTACGCATGGGGTCCCGACCTGACTCATGTGCCGACGAGCGGCGGCGTCACGGAGGTCAGCCGCTTGCCTTTCGCGAACAGCGATACCGCCTTCGCGCTCGAGATCAGCCGTTTGCTGGACGACGAGTCGCTGACGGCAACGCTCGCGCTGGCATACGCCAGGGGCAACGCCACGGACGACGACACGCTCCGACGGATCATCAGGGCGTACGACAGCGACAAGATCGCCGTCGACGACCGGGCTGCCGAACGGGATCTCGCGGAGATCATCGCGGAGCTGACGCCGGTATTGATTCTCCGACGGGCCGTCTGACCACCAAGGGCACGGTACGCGCAACGATGCGCGCCGTGCCTTTTTAATTTCCTTTTGCCTAAAAACGGTTGTGGTATCATAAAGACAAGCTTTATATGTCTAAAAAGGAGAACGGACGGGATCATGGAAGAAATTAAGCAGGCGCTCAAGGCGTCGGGTTTTACCGGCGAACTGGAAGACGCGAAAGAAACCCTGGAATTCTACTCGCACGACGCGAGCATGTTCGAAATCAAGCCAAAACTCGTTATCGCTCCTAAAACCGCCAAGGACGTCACCATAGCGGTAAAGACCGTGGCGGAACGCAAAGCTCACGACGCGCATTTGTCACTGACCGCCCGCAGTGCCGGAACGGATATGTCCGGAGCAGCGATCAACGACTCGATCATCGTTGACTTCAAGCGTCACTTGAACCATCTCGTGAAGGTCAAAGCCGACCAAGCGGTGGTACAGCCCGGCATGCTGTTCAAGGATTTCGACAAGCACACGGGAAAATACTTGCTGCCCTCCTACCCTGCGAGCCGTGACCTCTGTACTATCGGCGGTATGGTCAACAACAATTCCGGCGGCGAAAAGTCGCTCGAGTTCGGCAAGACCGAAAAATACGTGCCCGAGCTGAAGTTCGTGTTCTCTGACGGTATCGAGCGGACGGTCAAGCCGCTTACCAAGAAAGAGCTCGACAAAAAGATGAAGCAGAAAGACTTTGAGGGCCGCGTATACAAAGGTTTGTATGAGCTGATCGAAAAGCACTACGACCTGATCAAAGCCGCCAAACCGAAGGTCAGCAAGGATTCGACTGGTTATCACCTATGGAACGTGTGGGACCGCGAAACAGGCATATTCGACATGACGCAAGCTATCATCGGCGCGCAGGGGACGCTCGGATTCGTCACCGAGGCCACGCTGAAGCTCGTGCCACGGCGCCAGCACTCAGGATTATTAGTGCTGTACATGCATGACATCGGTGGCCTTGGCGAGCTGATTCCAAAGATACTCACGCACAAACCGGCCACGTTCGAGAGCTTTGACGACAAGACGCTATGGCTGAGCATACGGTTCATGCCGAGCTTCTTAAAAATGCTTGGCCCGGTCAGGTTCATCCATTTGCTGATCACGCTGATTCCCGACGCCTTCCAGTTGCTGCATGGCGTCCCAAAGCTCATTCTTATGGTTGAGTTCGACGGCGAGACCGAGCGCGAAGTGCGTGCAAAGGTGCGTGCGCTCCACAAGGATTTGTCGGGCATGAAGGCGCGCTACGAAATAAATGGCTTCGAAGAAACGCCTACCGAAGGCAAGAGCGAAAAGTTTTGGATCATGCGACGGTATAGTTTCCAGCTGCTCCGTAGCAAAGTGAAAGACAAGCACACCGCGCCGTTCATCGACGATCTCATCGTCAATCCGGAACATATGCCTGAATTCTTGCCAAAGATTCGCAAGATAATCAAAAAGTACAAATTATTCGCGACCATCGCGGGGCACATGGGCGACGGCAACTTCCATATCATACCGCTTATGAACATCGAAAAGCCGTCAGAGCGGAAGAAGCTGATGCCTGCCATGAAAGAAGTGAACGAACTTGTGCTCAAGTATGGCGGCTCGCTGAGCGGCGAACATAACGACGGACTCGTGCGTGGTCCTTGGCTAGAGCAAATGTACGGCAAAGACATGGTTCACGTGTTCCGGGAAACGAAAAACGTATTCGATCCCCAGCACGTATTCAATCCGCATAAAAAAGCCAACGCCAACTGGAACTACAGCTACTCGCACATCCGCGAAAAGTTCTAGGCCTATACGATTCGAGGGTCAGATGCCCACTCGCTGAGACCTAGCACGGGCAGTGCCAGCTTGTGCACGCTTTCATGATTGACGAGCCGCGGGTCGATGAATCGCGGCTTTTCGAGCTGAGCGATGATCGTATCGTTGCCTTTGATCCGGGCGAAATCGAAACGTTCGAATATGCCCGTAACGATCGCCTTCCCTTCGTAGCTGTCGCTCGTACGGCGTTCCAAGTTGATTGCCGATAGTACGAAGGTAGTGAATGCGAGCCTGCGGTTGCGGATTTGTTCGGCGTATTGGTCGTTCAATACGTCGATCGCATAAAGACCCATGTACACATGCACCGGCATGCCATTCAGTTCGCTCATCGTCAGCGACGGATCAACTGCCTCTTGAAGACCTTGCTGAAAGACCTGCGCTTGGTAGAATGGATCCATATCGCTCCGTTGTTCAAGCGGGACACCGATTTCCAAGTCGTTTTGAGCCAAATCCTCTATTCTGCCAGAGAATATTTCATCTAGATCGGGGTGGTTGAACTCTGCTGCCATGGTACGCTCCTTTTCGCAACATGATACGCCACAGGCTAATGCATTTCAAGTTACGGACGGTCGAGGGCAGAGACGGAATAACGCGTTTCGATGCCGTGGCTGCTCATTTCGTTGGCGATGCCCCGCGAGCGCAGGTAATTTATCGCTCGGTGGCCAGATGAACGCAGCGACCGCGCTGCCAGGACGCGTAGGTACGGCGCGAGTTCGTCGGGATGCTTGGCGAGCACGTCATCCAGCTTAGCGGCGGACTGCTGTTTGTATTTGGAATATTTAGCAGTGACCTTTTCGTACGCTTCCGGCATAAAGACTTCCTTCTCGTACATGGTTTGCATTTCGGCGAGCGTCTTGAGCGCCTTGCGCGCGACGATCATTTGCGCGCGGTAGTACTCGAGTCGCTCCACGGGGTCGTGTCCCATCATTTTTTTGCCGAATGGCGCTTGCATGAACGCGACGAGCCGATCGAAAACGTCCTTGCGATCGCTGTAGAGCGACGGATCTATGTCTTCGTGCTGCGCATGCTCTATTTTTTCGCGTTGCAACGAGAGCTTGCCCTTGATGGCTCTGTAGACCCTTTCCGACACCTCTTCGTTGACATACAGGTCCTGCAGGTAGTGTTCTTCGACGTCGATTGCGGTGAGGTGCAAAGATTGTTCGAAAAGCTTCAACCCGTGCTCTTCGAGTAGCGCGTCACGGCGCACGTACGCCTCTTTTTCGCGGTCAGCCAGCTGCTCTTTGAGAAGTTTGTATTCCGAGTCTTGAACGAAGCCGCGGGTGCGCTGCGACGCGAACCGGGACTGCTCGGTCAACAGGTAATAGATACCAAGATCGACTTCGTGTGCCCTATCGATGGCGCGGGGATCGTCAAGCTTATAGCGACGAATGAGCATGCCGATCGTCGGCGCCTTAATAAAGAGCGTCGCGAGAATGCATCCGATAGTTAGCGCAAGAACGAAATCGCGAACGGAATACGCGAATTCCCATCCGGGAACGGTCAGGTCTTCCGGTATGAGAAACACGATGATGATCGCAAGCGCACCGCGCAGGCTTCCCCATGCGAGAAGCTTTTGCCACGAACCAGGAATAGGCGCCTCGAGCTTCGAGCGGTTCAGCGGCGAGGTAACCGCGTAGACCGTCACGATACGGGCTATGGCAACGATGACGATCGTGAGCAGTATGGGCACCCATAAGTCGGCGATGTTTACCTGCGTCGTCGCGAACAGGATGCCAGCGAGCAGGAACACAAGCGAGTTGGCAACGAACGCCACGAGCTCGACCGTTTGCGAAAGGTAGCTGTCGGTTCGGGGCAACAAGATATGCCGGGCATAGTTACCAAGGAACAGTGACGACACGGTCGTGGCGATGATCGGTGAAACATGCAGATGAAGCCCGAAGATGCCGTTGACGTTGATTGCTTCGGTGGTAATGAAGACCAAGTGCGCCGAAATGATAAGAAGCGTTACCGTGACGAACTCGTTGCTACGGGTAAAGCGAAGCGCGGCCGAGAATACGCTGGCCATGACAAGTCCGATAAGCGCGCCGATGACGACCATCCCGAGGAACATCAGGACGCCGTCAAAGACGGTGGCAGCACCATGGAACCCATTCTCGGCGATAGCCAAAACGACGAGGAACAGCGCGACGGCAGTGCCATCGTTGAACAGACTCTCGCCTTCGAATATGAGCGACAACCGTTTAGGGACTCCGTAGTCTTTGAACAATGCGAGCACGGCTACGGGGTCTGTCGCCGATATGATAGCACCAAAGAGCAAAGTGACAATGAACGGTACGTTCAAGCCGACGAGAGGTAGCAGGAAGTACAAAGCGCCAGCGATGGCGATGGTGGAAATCAGCAAACCGACCACCGAAAGAAGCGTGATTGACCACGCGCTTTCGATCATGTGCCGGATTTTCATGTTGAATGCCGACTCGAATATAAGAACGGGCAAGAATATGTAAAAAAGCAACTCGGGCGACAACTTCAGGTCGTCGAGGAATCCGAATACGGGCTCGAGGCCCGGGAGCGACACCACTGGCACGAGTATGATTCCGACGAGCACCAATAAAACGGTATACGGTATGTTAATGCGTTTTGCCGCGAAGAACAGGCCCGACGCGATGGCGAGCAACGAGAAAAGCGCGAGCACGGATGTGAGTGTGAGCATGATGACCCCTAAAAGATTTGGTTAGTACTTTTAAACTATACTCCTCTGCCGCGCTGCGCACAAACGAAAAACCCGCCTGAGCGGGTCGATCGTTTGACGGGTCGTTCGATTAGTCGACGACTTCGACGCCCATGCTTCGGGCGGTGCCAGCGATGGTCTTGACTGCGCCGTCGAGATCGATCGCGTTCAGCATTTCCATCTTGGTCTTGGCGATTTCCTCGAGCTGAGCGCGAGTAATCTTGCCTACTTTGTCGACATGCGGCTTGCCGCTGCCTTTTTGGATGCCAATAGCGGCACGGATAGCGTCGTCAACCGGTTGGCCGAGGCTCTTCCAGGTAAACGTTCGGTCTTCGAACACTTGTATGTGCACGATGACGTCTTTGCCCATGTCGCCCTTGGTGGCGTCGTTGAACGGATTGATGAAATCCATCATGTTGAGGCCCCACTGACCAAGGGTCGAACCGACAGGAGGACCTGCGGTCGCCCGTCCAGCTGGGATACGCAACTTCAAGTTGCCAATGATTTTCTTTGCCATAGTATAAAATTCTCCGAATTTTTAGTTGTTAGTAAATAGTGATTAGTAAATAGGATGTATGTCGGGGTTGAAGCTCCCTAACTACTAATTTACGAACTGCTATCTACTGCAGCACTGCTGCCTATGTGCGTAACCAAGTTATTATACATAATAAATACGGCACCAGTCAAGATTCTTGACGCATATATATTAAAATATTATAATATAACAACCGTACTACCAACGGAAGAGGTGACGACGTGCGACGTAAACGGCCAAAAGGCAGAAGCTTTAGGGTCAAGGTCAGTGGTACATGCGAGCAGACCGGCAAGGTTTCGTACCCGTCGGAAATCGATGCCAAACTTGCCATCGCGAACATACGGTTCAGCGGCAAGCGCGGATTTGACAAAAGCGAAGGTCGGTGCTACGTATGCCCTGCCTGCCACAAGTGGCACACAACGAGCAAAGGCGTGCGCGCGAAGGCGCCAGAGGCTTAGCCAAGAACCCGCACAATGAAGTGTGGGTTTTCATTTGTCTGAGGAACGGGATCGAATCGGTATCACATCGGCGACATGCTCGTCCTGCGATTCTTCTTCTGGAGCCCGCGGACCGTCGTGAAGACGATTGCGCGTGCTAATAATAAGCGCACGGGCGACGTCACGAAGCTCCGCGAAGGCTTCTTCGAACTGCTCCAACCGCTCCACGGACAAGTTATCCTCGCGGAGCGCGTCCGCCCGGCCCTCAAGCCGAGATTTCGCTCCATGGAATTCTCGGACTATGTCGTCCTGCGGCCGCAGGACACGTTCGTTGTTTCGCATATGATACCCCCTATGAAAACGAGCCCCGGAGGGCTCGTTCTTGTTATACTTTTTTGACCTGCAGTGCGTCCAGCTCGACCGGAGTGTCGCGGCCGAACATGCTGACCATGACCCTGATCTTGCCCTTCTGCGTGTCGATTTCGCTGATCGCGCCATCGAAGCCCTTGAACGGCCCGTCGGTAATGCTGACGACTTCGCCTTCGCTGAAATCGATGTGGTGCTTCGGATCTTCGACGCCCATGCGCTTCTTGATCTTGGCGATTTCGTTGTCGCTCACCGGAGTCGGTTCCGTGCCGCTGCCAACGAAGCCGGTAACGCCAGGCGTGTTACGGACGATGTACCAGGTTTCGTCCGTGAGTTTCATTTCGACCAAGCAATAACCTTGGAAGATTTTCGTCTCGACGACCTTGCGCTTGCCGTTCTTGATTTGGATTTGTTTTTCTTTTGGCACCATGACGTCGAAAATCTTGTCGGCCATGTCGACGGCGTTGATGCGTTGGCGGATGCTTTCTGCGACCTTTTCTTCGTAGCCGCTGTAGGTATGGATCGCATACCATTGGCGGGTACTGTCGTATCGGTTCTTTGACACTGGGCGTACTCCTTTTATTTACCTAAAATTATTTCGAACAAGAATTTGAATCCCGCGTCGAGCAGCAGAATCAGGACGACGAAAAACAGCGTGTAGAGCAAGACCGCACCGGTAAGGCTCCATGTGGCCTTGCGGGTCGGCCAGCGTACTTGGCGCAGCTCAACCCACGCGCCTTTGAAGTATCCGCCAATCGCCGCGAAGACGTTCTTCCGGGCTTTTCGGTCCTTTTGAGGCTTCGGTTGCTTTGCGGAGTCTACCTTAGTCTCGATGACCTCGGCTTCGACGGTTTTTTTGGTTGGCTTGTCTTTTTTCGGTGCCGAAGCGCTTGCCTTTATGCGAACGACGTTATCGTCGCTCTTTTTGGCGCTTGCGCTGGCTTTCGGGCTGGCTTTTTTGCCAGAAACTGCTTTTTTGGCCACGTTCCTTCTCCAAATTAAAAAGTCTGCTGCTGCAGACTGTCAATAGCAACTATACTCCGGTGAGCCAGGCCCGTCAAGCGGTGGCACTTGCATCGATGCCAAAAACGCGCGTGGCCATGCTATGATAATCCTAATGGTATCGGATTCGGATCTTTGGCTTTTCGGCATTCTGGCGGTGAATCTTCTCTTGAACGCGTTCGTGCTGGCGCGGTTGGCCAAAGCCTTCCGTTTGTTACGGTTCCCAGCGGACCAAACCGCTGACGGCATGGAACTGCCAACGGTGAGCGTGTGCATTACGGCACGCAACGAGACGCATGCCATGACCCAGTGCCTGGAGCGCGTGGTAGCGACTGAGTATCCGAAACTCGAGGTGATCGTGCTCGACGATGGCAGCCGGGACAATACCTCAATGCTTATCAAATCGTTCGCTCACGCCGGAGTGCGGTTCATCGAGGGCACTCCACTGCCGGAGGGTTGGCTTGGCAAAAATCACGCGCAGGCGGTCCTGGCGCGCGAAGCAAGCGGCAAACTGGTCTTCTTTTTGGACGTCGACACGCTGATCGACCGCCACACGATACGCAACGCCGTTACGTATATGTTGGCGAACCGTGCGGCCATGGTGTCGTTCATTCCTATTCGTCACGATCAATGGCATGGCAGCACCATATTGGCGACCATGCGCTACTTTTGGACGGTCATGCGGTTCAGCCCGGAGCGGCCACGAGCGGCAGCGAACGCCTGGTTGATAGAGCGCGACATGCTGCTTGAGCGGTTCGGGAGTGACGATACGCTTCCGTTGTCCATGGAAGTAGAGACCACTTTGGCGCGTCATGCCTCCGAACATCTTCGCTACAGGCTCGTGCTCAGCGACCGACATTTGGGGCTGAGGTACGAAAAGCGCTGGACGTCACAGGTAGAGACCAGCATACGGCTGCTGTACCCGCAGTGCGGCAAGCAGTGGTATCAGGTCGCCGCGCTCGTTGCTGTTCTTTTGTTCGCTCTTGTTCCGTACGCGGCGCTTTTCGTAACGCCTTGGGCGCTCCTGGGGGTCGTCGCGCAGTACGGCGTGGCCTATTACTATTTGAGCCACGTATGGGTTCGGTACCGGATTATTGGAGCGCTTATCGTTCCCGTCACGCTCGTGCAAGAAGCGGTATTGCTCGTCGTCAGCGCCTATAAGTACCGCCACGGAATCGTTACCTGGAAGGGCCGGCCGATTACGACCGGTCGCGGCGCGCGTTCATAGCGTTGGCGTCTGCGTTTTGAGCATGCGGCGATGGAGCTTGTAGCTCGGGTCGCCCTGCTCGACCAAGTTCCAAAATTTTGCCGAATGGTTCATTTCGACGGTGTGAGAAAGTTCGTGAATAAGCACGTAATCAATCAGCTCGTGCGGCAGCTTCATCAGCGCGATATTCAGGCTTATGGTTCCACTGGAGCTACAGCTTCCCCATCTGCCGCTCGCGTGCGAAAACCGTACCCGCTCGTAGTCACGGCCTAGCGAAACAGCCAAATGGCGCAGGCGTTTTGGCAAGTAACTTTTCGCTTCGAGCCTGAGCGCGTCGGTGATGGCTTGCCGGGCACGCTTTTGCACGTCAGCATGGAACACTTCATCGTCAGGACCAAGAATCAGCGTGATTTGTTGCTTGTATCGCTTTACGTCCAGTTTTGACGACCGCACGATGCGCAACTTGTGGCTCTTGCCAATCTGCTGGCCGTCTTCAAGCGCGTACGCGGGAGCCTGGCTTTCGAGCATGGCCCGGAGCTGCGCGCGGGACGAATTAATCAGCCGTTTGAGCATGTAGAGCGGCGCGTACGGAGGCAACGACGCCCGCAGAGAACCGTTAGGGGCCACGCTGACCCGAACGGACGAGCTTCGCATGCTCCGACGAACCGCTATGTCACCGAATTCGTCGTCATGCAGCGCTGCCATGGTCAGTTTACCGTGATACGCCCCGAGGTCCCATTACCCGAGGTTCGGTCCGGCGGCATGGTAAGCGGCGACGCCGAACGTTGCGTGACGATACGCTTCAGAACCATCTTGGCTTGGCCGGAGAACGTGTGCCGGCCGCTAATGACAAGTACTTGCTCCGTCCTATCTGGCGGTTCGAACGCGGCAAGCTTGGCTTCGTAGCTGGCTGCCGTGTACGTTCCCGTCCGGCCGACGCGCTGCCGTATGGTCTGCGGGTCGGTCTGCACCCATATGATCAAAAGGTCGTAACCTTTCGAACGTGCCAAGTTGGCGAGCAAGAACCGGTCGTGTCGCGACTCCCCACGACCCTCGACAATGATCGTCTGTTTCGTCTTGAACAGCTCCTTCAAAAATTCCGTGACGGCTTTGTCGCCGAGCTCGACGCTGCTCAGCAACTCGTGGTAATGCTCGTAATCCACGTGAATCGTCTTGAACGTGTCGCTGAACTGCTTGGCAAAAAACGTCTTGCCAGCAGCAGGCTGACCGACGACCAAGAGGATTTGCGGTTTGTTCGACGCGAGCGGTTTCATCTCTTTGCAGTATAGCAAATTCATGATTTGCGGGCAAAAGCTCGCGTTAAGCATGAACACTTTGTATACTGATTGATATGATCGACGACACGAGGGTCCTTTCGAAGCAGGTATCGCTTGGCTTGTTCGCGTTGAACGTGATCATCATTACGATCATCACCGTGCAACTGATACTTGGCATCGCGGTTCCGGATCATTACGTCTACATTCTTGGCTTTACGTACGCCTCGACGCTCATCATCACGCCGGCGCTACTATTCGCCGCGTCGCGCAGCCAGCGGTTCACGCTGCCGGCGGTTGCCTGGGTCAACCTGTCCTGCGCGGTGGTGTTCATTTTTTTCGCGCAACCGTACAGTCCGTTCACGACCGCTTGGGCAATACTTATTTTAATAACGGCAACGTATTATTCGTGGACCGGCTTCGCGCTGAGCAGCCTGACGCTTATCATCGCGTCCGCCCTCTATATTCTCGTATTTCCTCGCTATCTGCTCGGGGGTATCGTCAACTACGCGCTTATCGCGGTTTTGATCGTCATACTGACCATCTTCCTTTCGTACCTTTGCGTCAAGATCATGGCGCGCAATGAGAACAAGACGCGCGAACTCATACGGGCTCGCAAGTCGGAGTCGCTGCAAATGAATCGTTTGAACACGCTCATTAATAGCATTAGCGACGCGGTGCTGACCCTTAACCGCTACGGGCGCATCACGTCGCAGAATGCCGCCGCGCAGGCGTTCTTCGATACCAACCAGTCGCTGATAGGTAGCGACATAACAACGCTGCTCGCCCCAAGGGACGCGAACGGTATCGACGTGAACATGCACGAACTGCTGGCGTCGGTGCGCTCGACCATGCTGCGCGACGATTTGTCGGTGGGCGACGGCGACGACCTCCGGCATTTGAGCGTGCAAATGTCGCGGATCAAAAGCACGTTCGATGACGGCGAGGAATACGGCGTGGTAGTGATCATTCGCGATATCACTAAACAGAAGTCGCTTGAGGAGGAGAAAGACGAGTTCATCAGCGTGACAAGCCATGAGCTGCGGACGCCCGTGGCTATCGCCGAAGGCAGCCTGAGCAATTTGCTGGTAATGTACGAGCGTGATGCTAGCAAAGACGTTCTGTTGAATGCCTCGCGTACCGCCTACGACCAAATAATCTACCTGGCAAATATCATCAACGACTTGTCTACTCTTTCGCGCGCCGAACGGGGCGTGGGTGACACGGTCGAAGAAATCGACGTTCGTGACTTGATGCACCGGCTTTACGATCGCTACGAACCCGAAGCTACCAAAAAATCGCTGCGCCTTGACCTGGACGTCGACACGGACCTGCCGCACGTCGAGACGAGCCGGCTATACCTTGAAGAAATCATGCAGAATTTTATCACCAATGCGATCAAGTACACCAAGGAAGGCTCGGTCACCATACGAGCGAAGGTTTTGCCGAACGGCAGGATAGACTGTTCGGTGACTGACACCGGTATCGGCATGAGCAAGCACGATCTTGCTCACATATTCGAAAAGTTCTATCGCAGCGAAGATTATCGCACCCGCGAAACAAGCGGCACGGGGCTTGGGCTGTACGTCGTGCGCAAACTTGCCGACAAGTTAGAGACGAAAATCGACGTCGACAGCCGCCTGAACCACGGCTCCACGTTCAGCTTCGTCTTGCCACTGAAATCCCGATTGCTCAGCAAAAGCAACGCGCCTGCCGAAAAGCCTAAGGCCGCTGCCTCTGCCCCTGAATCGTCTCCTGTGGTACAATAATGTACCGTAGCACCCGCTACCAGCCGTAGGGGCATAGTACAGCGGCTAGTATATCGGTCTCCAAAACCGACGACCTAGGTTCGATTCCTAGTGCCCCTGCCAAGAAAAAACGATCACATTTGTGGTCGTTTTTTCTTGATGAGGCCACTGGGACCGAACTTATCAACTACGTTGATGGTTCGCCTACTGTCAAATCTCCGATTTGTACAGTAGTTAGCCGATGTTCGCCGCTAGAATAGCGAGAACATCGAAGCGTCGGACTAGTGCCCCTCCAACTCACATAGACCTAGGTTCGACAATAAGGAGTAACAAAACAAATCACGAAGTATTTTGTTTTGTACGACGAAATTGTACAGAGTATTCCTAGTGCCCCTTAACCTAGTCTAGTTCTAATCATGTACAAGAAATCATTTACATGCTATAGTTGCATTTATTCTTTGCAAGAAAGCTCCTTCCTACCCGACATGTACGGCACCAACAAGGCACGGGCATTGTCTTTTTGCTGCTCTACATGGCATCCGACCCAACGAAAAGAAGGTACTCATGAAGGACAATATTCGCTTGACGTACTTCAGCGCGAGCAGTTTTTGCGCGCTCGCGCTGCTCTGCGTGGTCCAGCTGATCAGTGACCTGCTCATGTGGCAGCCTCACGCATCGGCGATCAACTTCAACCTGGCCGCCAACGTCATCATGGCCGCGGCAATATGCGTCATGGCCTACGGCGCCTGGACAGGTTCGAAGACGTACTTCAGGACATGGCTCGCGGCATCGCTGGCTGTCTTGCAGCTCATCGATTCGTACTTTTACGTGTCGCGCGAGCCGTTCAGCGGCTTCGGTCGCCTTGCGTTCGACTTGCTCTTTGTCGCGATCGTCGCCGCGCTCTTCTTTGGGCCGCAAACGAACGCGCTTCTTTTGCGGGCAGGTATCGTGAGCAACGCGTAACGCGCTCCTTCGTCCGGGCATCATTCCGCCAAACCGTATTCGGTCCCTGGCGGTTTTTTTGTGTCGACGTTTTATTATGGTATTGCTTTTTTATAATATTTATGTTATAATTAATATATTCCGTAATTATTGCGCGGATCGACCCTGATCATACAACCAGAAAGACACCAATGACCTCTTATCTCGAGAAGCTTCAGGAACCGACGACCACCAAGAAGATCGGCAACACCGTGGAACGATAGAAGCTCGCGGCGCTGAAGCGGCTTGCCTACAGGCAGCGCCGTGTTCTCAACGAGATCAAGCTGGAACTCGAGGCCCTCAACGCCAAGAGTCTCCCCCGGCCACCGGCCTCAAGATGTCCGGGCTCAACTGTTACTTCGCAGAAGTCTATGACGATGAGTACTACTGGGAATCCAATTTCTTCTTCGACGTCAAGAGTGGCCGTTGGGTCATCGAACGTATTCGCGACGGTGGACACTACTGCATGTATCATGAATCTGAGGTCAAGTTCTGGTCGCACCTTCGCACCGTGAAGCCCACGCATATCGCAAGGGCGGAACGCGAGCGAGAGTACTGACACAGGGCGACGCCGCCGAAGCCGCCGAAGCAATAGCTTCGCACCGCTTCGGCGGCTTTACTTTGCCAAAGTATCGACTGGACCTATGCTAGCATGTCCGAGAAATGATCATGACTCACTTGGTGAAATGTTTAAATTGTGTCATAGTATTTATACGGAGAGATTCTCCGCGCAGCGAATCGACCAGAAATGAGTTGCATCATGATGTGCAGATTCACATTCGAAGACAAGCAATACGAAGTTACCGACGAGGCATACGCCCAGTTCGGCCACATTCGGTTGCCGGATGGCCGCGTGCTTGAAGTCGGCGGCTGGTTCGAATGCATGCCACCGAAACCCGGCATCGTCGGCGTCACGACCGACACCTCTCGTCCCATCTTCGACGCGGTCGCGGTCTGACCGCCCCCTACGCCTCGGCATGTTCGCCCGAGGCTATTTTAATAAAGATGATTTACTAAATACTTATATTATGTTATAATAGTACAAGTGACATACGTCACCGCGTATCCTAGATTGGAGAATCCATGGACATCGTTCAGGAACTGTACGGCAAGCCCGTCAAGGCGCCGTGGCGCTTCCATGTGGCAGGCTTCGTGCTGTTCGCCATGATGATCGCCGGCATCGGCCTTATCGCCTCGCCTGTGCTCGACCCGGCGGTACGAACCGTCGACGTGAGCGCCAATGCCGCCGGCACGAACAGCGTCAACGGCGAAAGCTGCAACCCTGGTCGCATGAACGTCTACGGCATGTATGACTGCACCGTCGAGTTGGCGGTGCCGTTCACCGAAGACATCCGGGTTCCATGGGGATTCGCCCTGCTGCTCGGCGGCCTGTTGGCTGGCGTTGCCTGGACGACACGGCTCGACGGCCTGGTCACGACAAGCGCGGACAGCGAGCCAACCGACTGATCCGTTGCCGGTCACGCCGCTTTATTCGAAACGAACTGTTTCGGTTGAGCGGCTTTTATTTTGCCTGAGCCACACGGACGGCGCGTTTGAAGCGTTTGTCGGCCACCGGGTCGGCATAGCGCGCGATCGGTTCGAGTGCCAAAAGCTTGTCGGCCTTCTTGGCGTCATCGTCGATCTTCTTGATGGCGTTCACGAAGTACTGCTCCATCAGCCATTCCCGGCCCGGCGTCATCTCGCCGATGACGGTAATGCGCCACATGTCTTCGCCCCATTGTTCGGGTTTGGTCATTTTGAGCGGCCTCGCCAGCATGGTCGCGCCGGTCGGCATGGCGTTCACCACGCGCTGCACCGCGCGTTCGCCCGCCTCGGTATCCAAAACGAATATGTCCACGGCTATGGTGCGTACGCCTCTGGGCGTCACGTGTACCGCTTGGATCTGCTGGTTGTGGATCCATATTACTTCGCCGCTTAAGGAGCGGAGTTTGGTGGAGCGCAGTGTCATGCGTTCGACGACGCCTTGCATGTCGATGAACGGCTCTACTTTTATGAAGTCGCCGATGGTGAACCACTTCTCGATGATCATCGTCGCTCCCGACGTGATGTCGCGCAGTAGCAGGCCGATCGTCGCACCCGCGAACACGATGAAGAACGCGCTGGCACCGATAGCCGCCGCACCGGAGCCGCCAAGGTTTGCACTGCCTTCGGGCGTCAGAATACGCCATGTCACGTACGCGACCACGGCGACGACAGCGACGCGCACCGCCGCGACGGCGACGCTTAGGTACGTCTCTACCTGCCGATACAGAACGAACCGGCCTTCTCGGGTCTCTTTGTCGGTACGGACCGCGACCTTTTGGGCGACGAAAATGATCGCCCTGGCAAGAAATTGGCTGAGCCAGTACGCCAGAACTATGGACAGCACGAGAATCAGGACCGCACGGTAGTCGTTCGGCTGGGTCAGGAGCTCGTTGGTTTCCTGAGCGATCGTTTGCGTAAGGGTATCGAAGGTCATCCTTATAATTATAGCATAATCAAGTTGAATGTTCAAGTAACGACTTGTCGCTTTTATCTATAAAACGGTTGCCAAAACGCTAACGCCTGACTATAATGTAGCCAGAGATTCGCATAGAAAAACAAAGGAGAGTCCGGACGGTGGTCGTCGTCCGTATGACAAGCAATGAACATATTGATGTTAGGGTGGGAATTGCCTCCGCATAACAGCGGCGGGCTCGGCGTCGCTTGCTATCACATGTCGAAAGCACTCGCGCAACAAGGCGCGACGATCGACTTCGTACTTCCCTACACCGCGGTTCATCCCGGCGTCGAGTTCATGACCGTTCATAATGCCACGGCCATCCGACCGGAAGAGCGTTTGCACATGGGTAGCTACGACAGCGCCGGCGTGCTCGAAAAACACTTGCACGAAGCCGATACGGGCGAGCTGCGAACGATGCGTGCGGTGCAGCGCCACTACGTTGACTTCGTTGAGAACTTAGTCAGCCGACTGAAACCCGACGTCATTCATGCGCATGACTGGCTCACCATGGAAGCGGGTGTTCGCGCCAAAGAACTGACCGGGGCGCCTTTGGTCGTTCACGTGCACGCCACGGAATTCGACCGCTCCGGCGAGCAATACGGCAATCCTATCGTTCACGAAATCGAGCAGCAAGCCTTGTTGATGGCAGACCGTATCATCGCGGTCAGCAATATCACCAAAGCGATCATCGTGCAGCGCTATGGCATTCCGGCCGACGTCGTCGAAGTGGTTCATAACGCGATCGACCTGGACAGTTTCGAAGCGTACGAATACGACTCGAGGGACTACCGGTACATCGAAGCGCTGAAGCGCGAAGGCCACACAGTGGTGGCGACGCTAACGCGGTTTACCGTGCAAAAAGGTTTGACACATTTCATGCGGGCGGCTGCCCGGGCAAGCGAGAAGTACGACCGCTTCGTGTTTTTGTTCGCTGGCGACGGCGAACAGCGCGACGAGCTGATTCAGATGGCGGCCGACCTTGGTATCGCGGACAAGGTGTACTTTACCGGCTTCGTCCGTGGCAAGCAGTGGCGCGACGTGTATTCCGTTGCGGACGCGTTCGTCATGAGTTCGGTCAGCGAACCGTTCGGCTTGACCGCTCTCGAGGCCGCTCATCACGAAAGCGCTCTGCTCATCAGCAAGCAGTCCGGCGTCGGCGAAGTACTCAAGAACGCATTCAAGTTCGACTACTGGGATACCGACCTGCTAGCCGACCAGTTGGTGTCGATCGCATTGTCACCAAGCCTGGCGACGACGCTCAAGCGTAACGTCAGCAAAGAATATGCCAAGCTTTCGTGGCATGATGTCGCCCAAAAATGCATGGCAGTATACGGTGCCTCACGGCAAGGGGTCGCGGCATGACGAAATCGTTAGTGCTTTACCTGCACGTGCATCAGCCGTACCGTATAAAACCGTACAGCGTGTTCGCGATCGGGCACGAACATAATTACTTCGATCAGCGTGACGACACCGACATGAACAACGAGCGGATATTCCACCGGGTCGCCGACAAGTCGTACCGTCCGATGAACGCGCTGCTGGAGCGGTTACTGGAGCGCCATCCTGACTTCAAGATCTCGCTCAGTATCACCGGCGATTTCATCGAGCAGGCGGAATCATGGGCGCCTGACGTATTGGACGGCTTCAAGCGAATCGTCGCGACGGGACGCGTCGAACTGCTCGCGGAAACGTACTATCACTCGCTCGCGTTCTTTTATAGCCGCGAAGAGTTCGAAGCGCAGGTCAATTTGCACGCACGTAAGCTCAACGAGCTTTTTGGCGTGACGCCCACGGCATTCCGCAATACCGAGCTGGCATACAATGACCAATTGGCGAGTTGGGCGGACAAAGCGGGCTACAAAGCCATCATTACGGAGGGATGGGACCCAGTACTGCAGTGGCGCAGCCCTAACTTCCCGTATTCGCCTGCCGGCACCGATTCGATCAGACTGCTCATGAAAAACTACCGCTTAAGCGATGACATTGCCTTCCGCTTTAGCAACCAGGCTTGGTCGGAATGGCCATTGACCTCAAGCAAGTATCTTGGATGGCTGCACGACTCGTTCGCGAACGGAGATATCGTGAACTTGTTCATGGACTACGAGACGTTCGGCGAGCACCAATGGTCAGACACGGGTGTCTTCGAATTCTTCGAACGGGTCATCGACGAATGGTCGGCCACGGAAGGTACCGGTTTTGCCACGATCACCGAGGCGGCAACGACAGGCGACAGCGCCGGCGAGATATCCATGCCGAACACGGTAACCTGGGCCGACAGCGAACGGGACCTCTCGGCGTGGACCGGCAACTCGTTGCAACAAGAAGTCGCCCGTCACTTGTATGCGCTCGAAAGCGACGTCATAAGAAGCGGCGACGAAACGCTCATTTGTGACTGGCGCTACCTGCAGAGCTCCGACCTGCTGTATTATCTTTCCACGAAGTGGCTCGGCGACGGCGACGTTCATACGTATTTCAGTCCGTATTCGTCGCCGTACGACGCGTTCCTGTATTACATGAACGCCATCCGTGACGTACGCTGGCGCGTCATGAAGCATCATAATCTTGGAGG
>JALRBE010000010.1:23514-33933 GCA_023262335.1 Candidatus Saccharimonadia bacterium
CAATGGCTAGGCCGATCGTCCTGAGCAACGGCGAGCTGCATGTTGGGCTGAATAACTTCGGCCTCGTGCACGACTTTTACTACCCGTATGTGGGGCTACCAAACCATTCCGCGGGCCAGTCGACCAGGCACAGGGTTGGCATTTGGACGGACGGTCGTATCAGCTGGCTAGATACGCCGGGCGAATGGGAGTTCACGTTCCGCTACCCCCAAGGGGCACTGATAGGCCATACGCTCGCGAAGAACGAGAGCCTACAAATTTTGCTCGAGTTCGATGACTTCGTCGATTCCTCGATCAGCGCGTTCATGCGGAACATTCACGTCATCAACCTCTCCGAAAGCGCGCGGGAAATCCGCTTATTCATGCACCAAGCCTTTACCATCGACGATTCTCGAAGCAATACCGACACGGCTCAGTACTTGCCCGACAGCGAAGCGATCCTTCACTACCGCGGACGCCGAGCGTTCATCATATCCGGACTGCACGATGGCAAGCCGTTCGACCAGCACAGCGTCGGCTTGTTCGGCATAGAAGACCACGAAGGCACGCACCGCGATGCCGACGATGGCGAGTTGTCGAACGGTAACGTCGAACATGGCCGGGTCGATTCCACTATTCGCTTTACTCTGAACGTTGCGGCGAAGAGTTCCGAGCGAGTACACTATTGGATCGCGGCCGGTTCCTCGACGCGCGAAGCGCTGTATATCGACAAGCAAATCCGGCACGAAGGTCTGATTAAGCGACTGCACGACACTGCCAAGTGGTGGCACAAATGGCTGAAGCCGGCAGTAGAGACGGCATCGAAGCTCGACCCGGCATACCACGACTCGTTCCTTCGTAGCGTCATGATTATCAAGTCCCAAATCGACAAGCGGGGCGCGATCATTGCCAGCACCGACAGTTCGATGCTGAATTATTACCGCGACGCATACGCGTACTGCTGGCCACGAGACGGCGCCTTCGTGATGTGGCCGTTCATACGCATGGGCTACACCGAGGAACCGTACCGGTTCTTTGAATTCTGCAGGCGCGGCATGCACCCAAGCGGATACTTGATGCACAAATACCGAGCGGACGGCGGCCTTGGCGCCAGCTGGCACCCCTACGTTCACGACGGCTACGGCAGCGCGCCGCCCATTCAAGAGGATGAAACCGCGCTTGTCGTGTTCGTGTTCGCCGAGTTCTACGAAGCCACCAAAGACATGCGTATCCTGAACGATTTTTACGACAGCATGATAAAACCGATGGCAGATTGGATGACCGAGTACGTCGACGAACATACCGGCCTCCCCCGGCCAAGCTACGATCTATGGGAAGAGGTATTCCTGACGACGACGTTCTCGACATCCACCGTATATGCGGCGCTACACGCGGCCGCAGAACTCGCTGACGTTCGCGACGACAAAGCCAACGCCGTCAAATGGCGCACGGCCGCTAACGACATCGCGACAGCCGCGCATAAGTACTTGTACAACAAGGACCGACGCGCGTTCTACAAGGGTCTTATCGTCAAAAACGGAAAAATCGAATACAACGACGTGATCGACGCGAGCAGCCTGTTCGGCGTGTTCATGTTCGGCTTGTTCTCGGTAAAGTCACCTGAACTGACCGCCGCCGTCGACACGTTCGTCACGACGTTCAAGTCCGAAGGCGTCATTGCGTACCCTCGCTACGAAAACGATTCGTATCACCGGGTCGATCCGCAATCACAGGGCAACTGGTGGTTCATCACCACCCTTTGGATGGCCCAATACTACTTGGAAATAGAAGAGCACGACCTCGCTCGCTCGATACTGGCTTGGGTCAACAACATCAGCCTTCAATCAAGCGTCATGTCCGAACAGATCAGTCCGGTCGATCATTCGCTGATTTCGCCGTCGCCGTTGACATGGAGCCACGCGGAGTACGTCGCGACGTTGCTCGACACGATCAAGCGGAGCAAATAGCGTGAAAAAATGGCACCCTGCGCACATAAAAAAGCGGGCGACGCGCGCGTACCATAGGGTTGGCGGCTCGGACGTCGTCAAGCGTCGTGATGCCGCGACGGCATTCGCCGAAAAACATGGCCTGGTATACTTCCATACCGTCAGCGCCGACTCCGACGCGGCGCCAGTGGTACGTGGCTCGACGGTCGCGCCGCATCAAGTCGATAGCAACTTTTGCATCGGTACCCACGCGGGCTACGACATGGCGCTCATGGAGCGTGCCGCTGACGTGACGTTCGGCAAGTTCGAGTCTTCATTCCACCGATGGTACGTACTTGAAATCGATTTGAAGCGCGCGAGTGGGCTGCCGTATCTGTTCGTTGGGACCAAACAGCAGTCAAAGGCGTATTACGCACGGGTGCTGACGTCGCGGCGCGGCTTGGCGCACGTTTCGCTGCACGGAGCCACGAGCGTTCCGCGGTTTTATAGCAATTATGTTCTGATCAGTTCGCCGACCGACCTGCCGGCATTGCAAAAGCTATTTAGCGACGACACCGTTGCCGTCATGGCGGCTCAAGCGTGGCCGTTCTCGCTTGAGATAGACGATGACAGTATCATCGTGACGACGCTCGCCGACAAACCAAGTGAGCAGCTTATGAACAAGCTGCTCCACTACGGGCTTTGGTTCGCCAAACAGATTGACGAAAAGCTGGTTTAAGACTTGCGCGCCTTGACTTCGTTACGGCCAAGACTCTTCTTGGTCTCGGTGTACGTCGCATGCTTACGAGCGATCGGATCGTATTTTTTCAAGCTGATCTTTTCGGTCGTGTTCTGCGTGTTCTTGGTCGTATAGTACGTGCGGTGACCCGAAAGGTCGCTCACGAGTCCGACAAGTTTGCGCTTAGTATTCTTTTTAGGCATATCAGTAGTAAATTATAGCAATAAATCAGTCGAATGACAAGGGTCATCCGCTCAATGATTGTCCGTCACGCTTTGCTCGGCTTCAGCGGCCTGGCGCTGTTCGGCAAACCTGCCCGCTGCTTTGCGTAAAAACCGCATGGTTTGGTCGAGTTCTTCGCGCGCTGCTTCGCCGCTTCCGGTCAGATCTGTTCTGTCCCATACCTTCCACTGCCGCAACGTCGGCTCCACTACCTCGTGCACGTGCAGCGGCAGGTCGTATATGCCAGCGTTCGCGATCGTAACCGCATGCTCATGAAAATTCGGAATCGTCGCTCCTGGCATGGCAAACCCTTTTATCTCTTTGGTAATGGCCTGCATGGTCGCGTCGGGCGCAATGTCGAGCGCCGCGCGCCCAAGGTTTCGGTAAAACACCATGTGCAAATTTTCATCCTTGGCGATTCTTTTTAGCAGATTATCCGCAAGCTCATCACCATCATGCTTGCTCTGGGTGCCGGTATTCCTGTGAGCGATTCGGGTAGCAAGTTCTTGCATCGTCACGTACGCTATGGCCTCCAAAGGAGTTTTGTCGCCGCTGTCGTAGCCTGCCTTCATGTGAGCCATGCGCGCTCGTTCCAACCCAACGGGGTCGATCGCTCTGGTAACTACGAGGTAGTCGCGCATCGCCATGCCGTGCTTCGCCTCTTCTGCTGTCCATTGGCCCACCCATTCGCCCCAGGCGCTATCCCGGCCAAAAACAGTGGCGATTTCGCGGTGGTACGATGGCAAGTTGTCTTCGGTTAACAAGTTAATATACATCGCGGTTTGTGCGACCTTGCCCAGCTTCGACTGCGTCGGTTCCCAGTCTTCACCACCCAGGTAGGCAAAGTCTCTACCTTGGCTCCATGGCACGAAATCATGCGGGTGCCAATCCTCCGCGACGTTCAAATGCCTGTTCAGCTCCGATTCGACTACTGGCTCAAGTTCCCTAAGAATGTTCGTGCTTGATGATTCTTTCGTCATAGTGCAGTCATTTAAGCATGCATGACGCTTATGTACAACAAAACCGCCCCTTGCGGGACGGTCGTATGATTGCAATGGAGCCACGACTGGGATTTGAACCCAGGACCTCATCCTTACCATGGATGCGCTCTACCAACTGAGCTATCGCGGCACGGTAGCGTCCGAATGATTATAGCAGATAATCTTTGATTCGTCACCCCTTATGACCTGTCGTGATTCACATGACGCCGAGGTTTCGTCACGACATACCGGCCATTGTAATATCCCTCCGTGGTAGGAATTTCAAGTGGCGGTTCAATAGGAAGAACAGTCCCGTCACGATACGCGGCTTCCAACGCACCATTGCTTACGGCCGGTCCGATGCCGGGCGCCGTCGCGATAGTGATGTGCGGATACGGCCGGTAAGAGAACGGCTCCCCGCTCGGATCATTAACGACAAGAGCATGGACATCTTCAGTGACGACGTAGCCAATCGCATGCAGGATTCGTGTCCTGCCGATGAGAATGCGACGCGTACCATCATGCGGCAAATGGTCTATGGTAGCGTGATGCGCGTGAATCTTGCCAATTTCAGCAAGCTCAGGCGGGTGCTGCCGGAGCAGTTCTCGAGGGTCGTTAACGAAGTGAGCGGTATATTCGACGTTTGGCTTCATATCGTAATGGTTATATTCTAATTATAACATATAATATAATAATTATCAATGATTGGACAGTTCGGAGTATTTTCAGGCAGGATATCGGCTACAGCCTCCTCTGCCAAGACCAAAGAAAATAAGACTAGCGAACTAGTCTTATTTTCTTTGGTACAGGGGGCAGGATTCGAACCTGCGAACTCGAATGAGGAGAGATTTACAGTCTCTTGTGTTTGACCACTTCACTACCCCTGCGCATGGAGCCGCTTCTCGGACTCGAACCGAGGACCTACTGTTTACAAAACAGTTGCTCTAACCAACTGAGCTAAAGCGGCGCGGTTTGGTTGTTAACATGATTCTCGGTGACTATCGTCACGTGCGAAAAGTACAAAATCAAGTGTACATTATAGGGGTGAAATATTCAAGGCACTCCGCCCTGATACTTAAATGACTTTGCGAGGCTGCACGACGCGCTTCGGTTGGCCCTGAGGAATGATCATTTTCGCGGCTTTTTCGCGGTATTTCAACGACAGCTCCTGCTGGCCGGTCTGTTCGTACGCATCCGCAAGCATCGTGTACGTTTGCGGAATCGGGTCTATCTCGACAGCTCGTTCCAGCGACTCGATCATCTTTTTGTCGTGACCGAGCTTTTCTTGCACTTTGGCGTAGGCAATGTGGCGCGCAGAGAGGTCGTTTTCCATAGCCAAGGCCTGTTCGAACGCCAAGCCAGCCTTGGTGTAGTCGCCGGTTTCGTAATAAATCAGACCGACGTTATGCAAGCTTGATGCGCTTGGCTCAAGCGACTGCGCGATTTCGAAGCATTCGATCGCGTCCTTGAACGCCTGCTGCTTGGCATAGAGTATGCCCAAGCGGTTGTATGCCGTCGCGTTGCGCTCGTCTACCCTGAGTATCGTGAGTAGCGCCTTTTCGGCACGAAGGTATTTTTTCTCGCGGAGTGACTCTTGGGCTATACGCCACAAGCCGTCGAGTTTGTCCGACAATTTGGCCGGCAAATCTCCGGAAGAGTCCGTTAGCGCCTTGCGGTAGAATACCGCCAGTCCACCTAGTAGCGCGACAATGATCAGTCCAAGCATTTTCACCATTGTAGCACAGCTCGTGCAAGCTGTAACCGTATATTGCCGCCCGCTAGGATTCTACGGCGCGCATCAAGGTTGTGGTGGATGTTCTTTACCAGCTTGGCGTCTGGCTTTGACCGTACGATGGTCTTGAGTTGATGATTGATATCATCGATTAGCGTCACGGCGTCGCCTCGATTGTCTTTGTACTTATGTGCCGTCGTCATACGCTCGTATGCGCTACCGGCGAGCATGCCCCTGGCGTCAACCATGAGTGCCACGCGCTTCTCGTACGCTTTTTCGTCACTGGACAGCCGTGTCAACAGACCCGGCAATCCCCGACCAACAAACGCCAATCGTGCAGCTTTGGTCGGGTCGTTCACACCAAGGTCGCGAATGTGTCGCTCCGTTTGTTCGGTTGTCACCGGCAATAGCTGCAACCGCTGGCTGCGCGACATGATCGTTGGTAGCAATTGATCGGCATAATGCGTGGCGATGATAAAATACAAGCCTTGTCGCGGCTCTTCCAAGAGTTTCAAAAACGCGTTCTGTGCCGCGACCGTCATTGAGCGCTCGCCCGTGTCGATCACATACACTTGGGTATTCGGTTGCCTAGTCCGCGTCTGTTCGTACAGTTTGCGGATGTCTTCGATGATCACGTTTCCCTCAGCGCCGTCTACGACCATCTGGCCGTTTACGGTCCGCTTGGGTTCGATCAAGAACGGCGTCGCGCCCATGCTCTGGGCGAGATGGCGCGCCGTCTCAACGACACCAATGCCGCTCGGGCCGTCGACAACCAAGCCTTGTGGCAACTTGCCTCGCAATGCAGCAATCTGCTTCTCGGTCCTCGGGTGCCAAAGCGGGCGCGTCATCACGACGCTCCAAGGGTATCGAATTCTTCCGGAACAGGCGATTCGAACACGCGTCGGTCACTCACCGGTATGGTGATCTCGAGGCTTTTCGCATGCAAATACAGTCGGTCGGCAGCTTTGCCGTACACGCGGTCGCCGTGAATGGGCGTGCCAATGTGCGCCATGTGAACGCGCAGCTGGTGAGTCCGCCCGGTCTTTGGCCGTAACTCCACCAAGCTCCGCTTGCCATCCGTTTTTAGTACCGCGTAGGTCGTTTGCGCAGGTTTGCCGCCTGTATGCACCCTGAAGGTACTTGGCGCGGTAGGGTGCCGAGCGATTGGCAGGTCAATCAGCGCCTCGTTTTGCTTTGGCACCCCGTCAACCACGGCGTAGTAAACTTTCTTTACTTTGCGGTCCGAGAATTGCCGTCCAAGCAGCGACGCGGTGTCGTCGTTTAGCGCGCCGATCAGTATGCCGCTTGTGTCGCGGTCGAGTCGGTGAATAATACCCGGACGGTTGGTGTCGGCATGGTACGTGCTGAACTGCCTAAAGAACTCTGCCACGGTGAATTCGTCATTCAACGCGCCCTTGCTATGGGTAAGCACCCCCGTTGGCTTGTTAATGACTATGACGTTTTGGTCTTGGTACACGACAGGCAGGCTTTGCTGGCTATGGTCAGGCGCGGCAGGGATGTCATACGTGACTTCGTCGTCTTCGCCGAGCGTTTTCTTGGTGCTGGTCTCAACCGTACCGTTCACCTTCACGTAGCCAAGCGCTATGTATTTTTGCCATACCGAGCGGGAATATTCTGGCCAGTACTGAGCCATGTACGCGTCTAGCCTCATGCTATCCTCGTGGTCGCAATCCAACGGCTTGTTGCACGCGGTAGAGCGTTGCGTTCGCCTGTATGTTTGCTATTTGTTCGGAACGTTCGAATGCGGCATTTATGGCGGCGTCATCGACGTCTGCGAGCTTCGTTTGGAACTTCGTCAGGAACGTCGCGACTTCGTCCGCAACTACCTTCTTGAAATCACCGTAGCGTTCGTTACCCTTGAACTCGGCCTCGACTTCATCGATAGGCACTCCACGAAGAAGAGCGAGGATTTGCAGCAGGTTGCTGATTCCAGGCTGGCTTACGGGGTCGTAGTTCACGCTGGCTTTATCATCTGTGGTTGCGCTCATGACCTTTTTTGCGGCGTCTTCTGGCGCGTCAGTAAGGAATATCACGCCCTTACCAGACTCGTCGGACTTACTCATCTTTTTGGTTGGATCAACGAGATCCTTGATACGCAGACCTTGGCCTTTGCCAAAAAACTCGTGCTGTTTGCTGACTTCTTCGGGAATTGTCAGGATGTCACCGAACTTTTTGTTCATGCGTTCCGCGATGTCCCGAGTATATTCAAGATGCTGCGTTTGGTCGTCGCCGACAGGAACGTACTGCGCACCATAAAGAAGAATGTCAGATGCCATGAGGACCGGATAATTATAAAGACCGACCGATGGTCCTTCGCTCCGATTTCTCTTCACCTCGATAACGACTGTGTTGCCATCGGCTGTCTTGAGCAAGATATCGGGTCGATACTTACTGCCCGGATGAGTAGGCTCTAACACGACCTCACCAATACTTTGCAATTGAGCAGCGATCTGACGCTCTGTCTCTGGTCCTGAGTTTACAGAAGATTTTTCCTTAAACTGTGTCATCCTGCCTAGTTCACCAAACCCAGTAAAACAATCCAAAATCCACGTCAGTTCGCTATGCGCCGGCACGTAACTTTGGCGGTACAGCAAAATGCTCTCATTATCGAGCGGCAAGCCCGCGGCAGCGTACAGCCGTGCATTATTGATCGTTTGCCCAAGCAGCTGCGAATGGTCGATCGGCGTCGTGAAACTATGCAGGTCGGGAATGAACATGTTCACTTGGTAGTCGTCCGACCGTTGCGTGGCCATTTCTACCATTGGCAGCATGGCGCCAAAATAATTGCCTATGTGCAGAGCGTTATTGGCGCGGAGGCCGGTCAAGATTACAGGTTTTGTCATATTCCCCTCATTATACCTTAAAAGCATGGCGTTCGTATGCCTTGAACCCTAGGTAGCGCGTTTGTTTTTTATAGGAATTTTCGCCGACCAAAATCGGATAAAATCCATGCGTGGAGCGTTTGAAGTTAACGAGTGCTGCAGCGTCTTGCTCGCTTAGCTCGCCCTTCGCAAGCAACGATTCGACAACGTATACCGCATGAGTCGTCGCCGCCTTCTCGTTTCGTACATAGCTCGCTATATCATCGCAAAGGCTCTCCAGGATTGCGGCGGTATCATGTTCGTTCACTTCTATGCATACCACGTTCGGTCTCACGCCAATAAGCGAGCTTTTGACTATTTCGTGTCTCATTGCAACGATGTTCACGATGGACGACGCTTCGATGAACGCGCTGTTTTTTGGGCTGGTATCTGCCACTATGAGGCACGGCGGCTGCTCGCACGTGGTCGTATGAAGATCGAGTACCAGGTCAAAGCCGTTTGCGTCGATGTAACGCATGATCAGCGCGGCCCTGGATGCTTCGTACGATTCATGAACGGGGCTCGCATAACTCCTGTTCATGTCGGTATGCACGTACCGTACGCCAGCTTTAAACGCTCTAGGGTTTGCCAGTTTATACGTAACGTACGGCAACAGCTCGCGACGACGTCGCAGAATATGGTCGTACAGCTTACGGCCTAACAACTCATTACCGTGCTGCGAGCCCAATAATAGTATTTTCATAGCATTCCCCTTCGTACGCGAGCAGCCACCACAAGAGCCGTCCGTGCGTTTCGCAGTCCAATATAGTCGGTTTTTAAGCTGCTAGATCCACGTAGTGGCCGGTCCGCCGGATCGTCACCTTGGAACAAGCCTTCCTCAGAATAGCGATCAATATGATATGCCGCTCCGTCTTGAAGCAAAGCAGCATTTTCCATGGATACCGCGATGCCACGTAGCACCTCGTCGTCGTCAACCGGAAACACCGTGCTCGCTACGTGACCGATCATCTTGAGTACAGACGGGTTCCTGGTGTACGTGGCGACATGCTCTACCTTATGCTCCTTCACGTATTCCTGCAGCATTACGCGCCCGATACCCCGCGCCTGGAATGCCGGATGAACGACACGCCCCGCAAGTTCAACCGCGTCGACACCAAAGTCGCCTCGAATACAAAGCGAACCCAACGAGCTCATCGTTTGCCGTTACCGTTTGTATATGATCGGCCGCAAGGCAATGTCCTAACGTATCTTTGAAGTTGTCTTCGTCGTTTCGCCTCGAAAATCCCAGCGCGGCCAGGCGTGCGAGCGGCTCTACGTTATGAGAAGCCATTGTTTCTGTTCGTGTCGTTGTGATAATCATGGTTCGTTCCTTTGCATTTAGTTATTCAAGATTGCGTTCGCTTTTTCAAGAAGCGATTCTTCCAAAGCGTCTTTCGTTGCCAGAAACCCTAGGGTATCCGCGGCACGTTTGTGCGTTTCTTGGCGTTCGCGTGCCTTCAACGTGTTCATAAGCGTCGTATGATGCTCGATCGATGTTGTCGTCGGCGGAATCGATCTCATCCTCTCCAGTGTCAGCTCGCCTGTTTCAAGGGCAGCGTCCAACTCGCTTCTTACTTCCAGTCGTCGCTGTAACAATTTATGTTCGCTCATTCGTATCTCCTTCGTTTCGTTCAGTACAAAAAAACCGCCTTCTGGCGGTCTCTTCGATATTTTCTAAGTGTGTTTACAAAACACGGAACAAACCGCCAGAACGACTGCCGGTAAACCAATACGCCGTAGCTACTATGGTCATTTTGCTCATACTATACCTTTTATAGCACGTTTGCGTTTTTCGGGCAAACTTTTCATTACCGTATTGACGACCGCGCCCACGAACAGCCCCTTCACTTCATGGCCTGCTATGACGGTCTTCAGCGTAATGTTTCGGTTTCGCTTCGATAGTTCCTTCAAGTTCTTGGAAACGACAAATGGATCAAGCGTACCCTTTAGCACGACGGTC
>JALRBE010000011.1 GCA_023262335.1 Candidatus Saccharimonadia bacterium
CCGGCACCGGCGCTGATTACTGCGCCAAGTACCAAAGGAGCCTGGACGCGTTGCGTCCGCTCGAAAACGTATCCTGACCACCCGCCACCCGACTCACGTCACTAGCGAAAGGCACCCATGACCACGTTCATCGTTCCCGAAGGCGTCAAGGCCATCAACTACGACATCTGGGAGACACTGCTCAAGGGCAACGCGAATTTCACCCGGCCCCGGCTGCGGTTGATCTTCGACGAGCTCGGCTACCACGCCGTGGAGATCGAGGACGCCTACCAGGCGTACAAGATCGCCAACAAGCACTTCAACGACCAGATGGACGAGACCGGCCTGGACTTCGGCATGGACTACCGCCTGGAGATGATGTTCGGCCAGCTCTGCATCGACGCGCCGCGTCCCGACGCAGCCACCATCCGCCACCTGCAGAAGGTGACCGGTGAGCTGCGTCTGCAGGCGGACTACATGCCGTCGCTGATCGAGCCCGACCTCCTGGACACGCTGCACGCGCAGAAGGACGCCGGCCTCAAGCTGGGCATCCTGAGCAACACCGGCATGGAAGACGGACCCTCGGTCCGCCCCATCCTGGAGAAGCTCGGCATCTGGCAGCTCATGGACGCCGCCGTGTTCTCCTCGGAGACCGGTACCGCCAAGCCGAACCCGGAAATCTTCTGGGATTTGGCCGAAGCGCTCGGCCTGGAACCGTACGAGATCCTGCACGTGGGCGACAATCCCACGGCGGACGGCGGCGCGGTGAAGGCCGGCCTGCACTTCGCGCTCTACGCGCGCAGGGGCAGCGACCAGCCGCACATCGCCACCATGAAGGAGTTGGACGTTCGCACCAACGAGCCGTGCCTCAGCTAACCGGCTAGGCACGAACCACGGCAAGGGCCTCAAAACCCTTGCCGTTTTCATTTGGCAATTATTTTTGGCAAAGTAAAAAGGCCTTACGAATCACTCTTGGTGATTTGTAAGGCCTCGCGCGGCCACCTGGGTAAGGCGGCACTGCGCGTGTCCTCGTTCCAGCCTGTTAGGCCGGTGCTTTCGCGAACAGAGGGGTGTCGAACATGTCCCAGTGGGACGCGATGACCGTGTCGCTCGGCTCTTCCTTGCCGGTGTACAGCAGGGCGTTCAGCCCCGCGTGCGTGGCACCGGCGTAGTCGGCCTTGCGGTTGTCGCCGACGTGCACGATCTCGGCGGCGAATACCTCGGCGCGCTTGATCAGCTCCACGAAGATCTCCTCGTTGGGCTTGGCCACGCCGACCTCGTCGCTGAACAGCGCGATGTCGATGTACTGCAGCAGACCGCGGACGGCGAGCAGGTCACGCAGCACCTTGCCGGACGTGATGCCGGTGTTGCTGATGACCGCCGTCATGCGACCTTCGTCCCAGTGACGGACGAACAGATCCACGAGGTTCGGCTCCATGAGCGTGGGTGCCAGCTCCAGGTGCGCGTCGTTGACGCTCTCCTCGAGGGAGGCGATCAGGTCGGCACTCGGTTTCGCCAGCCCCAACTTCGCGGCGGTCAGTTCGATCCGCGGCGCGAAGCCGAACTGCTCGCCGGTCTCGTCCATCTTGGCATCGAGCTCGCTCGACGCTTCCTTGAGCGCGGCAGCCACGGTGCTGACACAGCGGCTGACGCCCAAGTAGCCTGCGACCAGCTCGGCACGACGCGGCGCGTAGGCCGGGTCGGGCTTGAGCAGCGTACGCCAGATGTCATAGCTGACGACTGAAATCATGTGTTCCTCTTTCGTAGGACGACGATGCGGGCACTTGTACCCTCATATATTATTATACACTATTTTGAACAAAAATACAAGTATAATCACGTTGCAAAATGAAAAACCCCACGAACCGCTCGAAAGCGGCCCGCGGGGCTGTTGCTCACCTTACGGTGAGGTCACTCCGTGGACTACGACACCGATGCCGGCACCACGTCCTCAGACGTGGGCTCGGAATCGTCCTTGTCGTCCTTGGTCAGGTAGCTGTGCAGCGCGGCGGCGCTCAGGATCAGCACACCGACCAGGCCGGTGATGATCTCGTTGACGTGCCACCCGATCGAAACGAACAGGATGACAGCCAGCGCACCGATGGCCCAGTGAGCACCGTGCTCCAAGTACCGGAACGCGTCCAGCGTCTCGCGGCGCACCATGTAGACGGTGATCGAGCGGACGAACATCGCGCCGATGAAGCCGAGGCCCAGCATGATGATGATCGGGTCCGCCGTGATGGCGAAAGCACCGATGACACCGTCGAAGCTGAACGACGCGTCCAGGACCTCCAGGTAGAGGAACAGGAAGAACGCCGCCTTGCCGGTCGCCTTGGCGAGACCCGAGGGTCCGCCGGTCACGTTCTCGACGTGCTCCTCCGCGTGGAAGAGATTACCGAGACCGTCGACGACCAAGTACAGCACCATGCCGAGGATGCCCGAGACGAGAACCGTCTGCGTGGCCTCCACCGGCGCGATGAAGTAGGCGGTGACGACGAGCAGCACGCTCGCCACGACGACCTCAGCCATGTCCAGCTTGCCGATCCGAGCGAGGGGTCGCTCGAACCAGGCCAACCAGGTGATTTCCTGCTCCTCCATGATGAAACGGAGGAACAGCATCAGCAGGAACATGCCACCGAAGGCGGCGATCTGCGGGTGCGCGGCGGTCAGGATCTCTTCGTAGGACTGCTGGCCCGAACCTTCGGCCGGCGGATTCAGCGCGAGGCTGAACGCGTCGACGGGGTTGAGACCCGCGGTGACCCACACCATGACGAGAGGGAAGATCAACCGCATGCCGAAAACGGCGATGAGGATGCCCACCGTCAGGAAGATCTTCTGCCAGAATTCCGACATGCGCTTGAGCACGGTCGCGTTGATGACCGCGTTGTCGAACGACAGCGACACCTCCAGGACGCCGAGGATCATGCAGAGCACGAACGCATCCCAGCTGCCATAGAGGAACGCCACGAGCAACGAAGCGATCGTCACCAGCACGGAGATTCCGAAGATACGGACGGCCGAATTCGGCCCACCGATTACTTTTGCGAGCATAGCCACCTTCCAAGGGACTAAGGAGTGAACGAACTTCACGTCAATGTGAACTTATTCATAATACAATATAATTAGTTAAAAGTCAATAATATTCCAAAAGAAAAGGGCAAGCCGAAGCTTGCCCCTATAAAACGGACCGAAAGGTCAGGCGCCGAAGTCGCGCCGGAGCTCTTCGAGCTCCTTCTGGTAGCCCGCGCCCACGGCACGGAACTTCCATTCGCCGTTGTGGTCGTAGATCTCACCAAAGGAAACGATCGTCTCCTTGCTGAAATCCCGGCCCAGGTCGTAGCGAGCCAGCACGTTGCCGCGACTGTCCATGATGCGAATGAACGCGTTCTGGATGTCGCCGAAGCTCTGGCCCTTGCTCTGTCCGCGGTAGATATTCACCACGAACAGGACCTTCTTGACGGCCTTGCCGGTCTCCTGCTGCGCCACCTGGCGCAGATTGTTCAGGTCCAGCCTGATTTGCTCGTCGTCGCCGTCGCCGTCGCCGGTGAGGTTGTCGCCGGTATGAACGACGACCTTGCCGGGTGACTTGAGATTGCGGTACCAGATGAACCACTTCTTGCCGATCACGCGTTCGTTCTCGTCGAGCACGAACGCCGCGGCGTCGAGGTCGAAACTGCCGCGACCGCCGAGCGGGTCCCAGCCCAATCCAACGGTCACGGAGTCGAGGCTTCCGCCCACGTCCGCCGCCGCCTTCACGAGGCTGACGTTCTGGCCTTTGACCAACGATATGGTCATTGCTGTTCCTTTCTTCGAAGGGATACTACGGGGTAGGTCAGGCGCCGTAAGTACGCGCCAGGTCGCCCAGATGAGCGTTGTGACCGTCGCCAATGGCGGCGAACAGCCACTCGTTGCCCACGCGCCGCAACTCGCCGAAGGTCACCGCGGTCTTGCCGCCGAACTCCTCGGTGAGGTTGTAGCGGGCCAGCTCGCTGCTGCGATCGTCCAGGATCCGCATGTAGGATTCCTTGACGTCGCCGAAACTCTGCCCCTTGAACTTGGCGTTGTAGATGTCGACCACCACGACCACGCGCTGTGCCTCTGCAGGCAGCCGGTCCAGTCGCACGACGATCTGCTCGTCGTCCTTCTTGCCGCTGCCGCCGACCAGGTTGTCGCCACTGTGGACGACCTCGCGGTTCGGCGATTCCTTGTGGCCGTAGTACACGAACCACTTCTTGCTGAGCACGCGGCCGTCGCTGCCGAGCACGAACACCGACGCGTCGAGATCGAACTCGTACTGCGACGATGCCGCCACGACCGTCTTGCGCCTGCCAAAGAGGCCGCGTTTCTCGACGGTCCGCGGCTCCGGCCCCTTGGCTTTCCAGCCGAGGCCGATGGTCACCGCGCTGAGCGTGGAGCCCGCGTCGGCGGCCGCCTTGCTCAAGCTGACTTTGTCGCCCTTCTCGAGGGAGAGTGCCATTTTTATTGCCTTTCGTCCGATTTGTAAATGTGCGTCACAGAAATTCCCGCCCCGGCACTACGCCGGGGCGGACGAGCCGATCGTCAGAATTTGATGCCAAACTGCGTGGCGATCTCGAAGAGGCCCCCCGCGTAGGGTTTGCCGACGGCCCGGAAGTTCCAGGCGCCGTCCTGCTTGTAGAGCTCGCCGATCAAAACGGCGGTCTCCATGCTGGCCTCGTCGGTCAGGTTGTACCGGACGATCTCTTCGCCCGTCAGCTCGTTCACCACGCGGATGTACGCGTTGCTGACGTGCCCGAAGTTCTGCCTGCGCACGTCGGCCTTGTGGATCGACACCGTGATGGCGATCGTATCGATGGCCGGGTGCATCTGCGAGACGTCGACGAGAATCTCCTCGTCGTCGCCGTCGCCGGCACCGGTGGTGTTGTCGCCCATGTGCACGATGGCGTTGCTCGGGGACTGCAGCTGGTTGTAGAAAACGAACCAGTCCTCACTGATGACCTTGCCGCTCCGCAGCCCGAACGCCGAGGCGTCGAGGTCGAAGTCGGGGCCGGCACTGCGGTTCTCGTCCCAGCCCAAGCCGACCAGCAGCTTGGACAGCGACTCTCCGGCCTTGGCCAGAGAAGTGGAGCCGCCCTTTTCGAGGGTGAGAGCCATGTACGGTCCTTCCTGTATGTCCAGCAAGCTGGATCTGTGAAGTGCGAACCGAGATATTCGATTCTTTTATACCGTAACATCTTTTTGTTAATAGTGCAATATTCCTCAACAATAGCTATTGACGTAATAATGTAAAAGTGATACAGTAATATAAGTTCCAACACGTTCTTTAACCCCTATGACATCCAAGTTGGAAGGAGGTCGTCATGGGATTTTTTGACAGGAAAAACCAGAACCCCGGACCCGCGCCGCCGCTGATCAGCGAATCGAAGTACACGCTCGACAAAGTCGAAGCGTTGCTCGACAAGATCGGCCCGATGCGGCTCTCCGTCAGCGATCCGGCACTCAAGATCATGATCACTCAAATCACGTGGGGCGTCCTCCCGTACCTCTCGGCCAAGTCGAGCGGCACGCCGACGGCCGGCGAGATCGCGGAAGTCATGACCGATCTTGACCTGATAGCGAAGACGCTGCAGGGCTATGTCACGATCCAGAACAGCCCGCAGGCCAGTCCCGAGGACTTGCTGCGCGGCTACCGGGCAATCGAGACATACGCGAATAAAATCAGCGACGTCCATTCGAACGTCGCCGCAACGAAAATTTCGTACAACGCACTGACCGATTACCTGACTGGTAATTGACCTTCACCGAAAGGAACAAGATGAGTTCTCTGATCACCGCCCCGACGCAGGTCGGCGATACGCTGCTCCAGCCCGCCGTTCCGGCTTCCGCGAACGAGACAGCGCTCGAGCTGTACAATCCCGACACCGTCGGCCAGGGCCTGGAATTCTACCAGCGCTTTGCCGACAAGGGGAACGCGCAGACCGCGCTCGCCACGGTTGCCCGGCAGGAATTGCCCGGCATGCTGGCGAAGCCCGATTCGATCATCGACTACGGCAATGACATCCTGGACGAAGTCGTGGCCGCCACCAAGGCGATCATGGAGTTCACGAAGGGCGTCAAGTTGCCCGACGACGACGAAGCGGCGCTCCGTCAGCTCAAGGTACAGCTCGGCAAGGTCGGCCAGTACGACATGTCGGTCGCCGAGAACGTCGAGAAGTACCGCAAGATGAAAGAGGGCTTGAAGAAGCTCCTCGGTAAGGGCAAGGCGAAAGCCTGGTTCGCGGCATTCCAGGCCGACCGCATGTCGCTCGAGAAGCTGACCGATGAAATGGCCGGCGACTTGATCACGCGGTCCAAGCATCGTGCCGTCGCCGCCAACCAGACCCGCGGCCTGTTCCAAGCCAACCGCGACTCGCTCGCCCTCATGGAGGAGCGTATCGCAGTACTGGAGCAGGCTCGCCTGATGGTTCAGGAGGAGCGCAACAAACTTCCGGCAACGGTCCCCCCGAGCGACCCTCGGGCAGACCAGATCACCGGGATGGAGATGGTCCTGCGCATGCTGGACGTCAAGATCACCGGTCTGGCCAGTCGCTGGTACACCGGCGTCGGGCTCGACCCGATGCTGCGTGCCTTGCAGGAACAGCAGATCATGATGGCGATGAAGCTCCGTGATTCCGGTACCACCGGCATGGAGAAGATCCGCCTGATCTTGGCGCAGTACGCCATGAGTCTGGACCTGCAGAACGACGCTGACACCATCACCGCGTTCGAGGATTTCGACAACGCGATGACGCAGAAGATGTTCAAGCAGACGCGCAGCACCATCGGCCAGGTCGCGGGCATCACGTCCCGCGCCTCGGTGACCGAAGAGACGATTACCACGATCGCCAACGAGGTCACCGGCATGCTGACCGACGTGCAGGGCGCGTACGCGCAGGCACGACAGGATCACGCTGCCAAGATGCAGGCGATGATGACCGGTATCCAGATCATGGAATCCGCTCAGACCGCTCCCGTCGACCAGTCGATGGTGCGGTCGGTCGTCGGCGAGGCGAACAAGTCCCGCTCGTTGCTGGGCTGACCTGTCAAACCCCCATGGGGCGCATTCCGAGAGCAATCTCGGGTGCGCCCCTTTTCATTTGGCGCATTTATTGCAATTATTACGTTTTTCTGGTATAATTATTACAGCCCAGCGGTCTACGGCCGCCTGGAAGGACTTTCATTTTTTTGACTACCGAAAGGAGATGCCATGCAGGGCATCGCGCAACTGTACGGACGGCTCGGTCCCGGTCACGGTGACCAGTACGTTTCCGAACTGCTCCGGCGCACCTACGATGGCCTGCGCGAAGCGTCGGCCCGATTCGAGTACGCCAAGAACCACTACGTTCCCGACCATGTGTCAGCGTATTCCGCGCCGTTCCCGCACATGACGCTGCTGCACGCCGATTGGCTTGCGGTGACGTACTGGGAAATGGCCGTCGCGTTCTTGGACGCCTCCGTCGTCGCTTGGCAAGCAGCCGACCAGCTGCCGCAAAGCGTCTACGAGTACGGCGACAACCTGTGCGACCAAGGCAGCGCGTTCGACCTGGCGGCCATCCGGCTGACCAGCGAATACGAAGCCAAGGGCAAGATTGTCATGTCGCCGCTGGCATCGCTGCTCGACATGCCCGTCACGCCGGGCGAAGTGGATGGCCTTTGGGCCGCCTGCCTGGCAGTGGTGGAGCGCGTCAGCAAAGACATGCGCCTGAACGCGGACAAGTCCGTGCCACGGCGCATGCAAGGTGTTCATCAAGAGCTCGAACGCAGCCTCAAGCCGCATTTCGACATCGTGCCCATGCTCAAGCGCCAATGGTCCGCAACGACCATGAGCGACAACAAGCGGCACATCGCCGGCGAGCTGTACAAGCACGTCCGCGACATGTTCGAGATCGGCCAGAAGCTGTGGGCGCCGTACATGATCGGCCGCGACTACAACGAGGCCCTCAAGCGCCAGACCACGCTCGCCGAACTCTCCGAAGAGCTGGACCCGTGGATCCTGACCGATCCGTCCAAGCGCAAGGAGCTGGAAGGCAAATCCGAAACCGCCAGCCAACTGGTAAAGTTTTGGGAGAGCCTGCACAGCAGGGGAGAAGTGGTCGCGCTCGCCAACGAAGTACGGTGCGCGCTCGACAGCAAACACCTGCGACGGCGCGGCAACCGGGGCTACCCGAGCGTGCCGTGGGCGTCACAGTACCTCGTACGCAAGCCGATCGCGTTCGGCACGCGAACGTTCGAAACGGGCCATCTGTGCACGTTCTACATCACGCAGAACGAAGACGGCGAATCGGTAGTTGAAGTACGCCGCTCAGGCAAGCTGACCAGCATTCTGGACTTGCTTGGCGCCTACGGCACACCGTGAAAGCCTACAGGGCAAGCGGGAGCATCAGCTCCTGCTTGCCCTTTTTAATTTGCCCGGCCAATCAAAAAACGCCGTACGGCGCAAAATTATCGTGAATTGAAAAGTCCCCGTAGCAGCAACGCTGCTCGGGGACGAAGGCGGACCTTAGACGCTGACGCCGAAGTCCTTGGCGATGCCGGCCAGGCCGGAGCTGTAGCCCTGGCCGATGGCCCGGAACTTCCAGTCCGCGCCGTTGCGGTAGACCTCGCCGAAGACCAGCGCGGTCTCGGTCGAGGCGTCCTCGCCCAGGTCGAACCGGGCGATCTCGCTGCCGTCGGCCTTGTTCAGTACGCGGATGTACGCGTTCTGCACCTGTCCGAACGTCAGTCCGTTGGTCTCCGACTCGTAGATCGAGACGGCCGCCTTGATGGACTGCACGTCGGCGCCGAGGGCGGCCAGGTTGACGGTGATCGTCTCGTCGTCGCCGTCGCCGTCGCCGGTGCGGTTGTCGCCGCCGTAGACGACGTTGCCGTCGGGGGACGTCGCGTTGTTGTAGAACACGAAGTGCGCGTCCGACAGGACCTTGCCCGTGTCGCCGGTCACCAGCGCGCTGGCATCCAGGTCGAACTTGGTGCCGTCCGTGGTCCGCGCGTCCCAGCCGAGGCCGATGACCACGTCGGTCAGCACGCCTCCACCGGCGGCCGAGACCTCTTTGGTCAGGCTGACATTCGAACCCTTGGTGAGGCTAACGCCCATGTTGATTCCACCCTTTCAACGGTGTGTATCTGCAGTCTGTCTCTCAGACTGACATTATGACTATAAACTATTTGTACAAATAATGCAAGTATATTTTGAAACTTTTTTACAAAAAGAAAAGGGCCCGCCAGCGCGGGGTACCGAACGAATCGGTACCCGTTGCTAGCGAGCCTGTGGTGATGAAAGGACGATCAGACCGTGACGACGCCCGCCTTGCGGGCGGCCGGCAGCCACTTGCCGAAGAACTCTTCGATGGTCTTGCCGTAGAACTCGTCGTCCGACAGCGCCTGGCTGTTGTTGACGTCGAACAGGCCGACGTTGTCCAGCTTGCGACCACCCATGGTGTCTAGCTGCTCCAGGAACTTCGGCGAGTAGCCGAGGCCCATGAACTGCCAGAAGATCGGCTCGCCGGAAGCGCCGATCAGCTCCTGCTGGATCTTGCGCTCGTTGCGCGTCTCACCGTCGGTGACGAAGATGACGAACACCGGCGGCTTGCCCTTGGCGGTCATCCCATTGCGGTGCGCGAACTGGCGGATGCTCTGGATGCAGGGCAGGTAGTCGGTACCGCCCATGCGGTTACGGCTTGCCCAGTTGTCCACGAAGCCGCGGTAGTTCTGCTCGCTGACGACCTCGGGGTTGAAGACGTTGCCGTGGAAGAAGAACGTCTGGATGTCGCCGTCGTCGTCGAGGCCGCTCAGGCTCAATGCCAGAGCGCGCTCCACGAGCTCCTGGACCTCGCTGGGCTCGCCGTGGCGAGACCGGTAGCGATGTTCCATGCTGCCGCTGAAGTCCAGCGCCAGGATGACCTGCGCGGTCAGCTCACCGAGGTCATTGCCGCGGGCCTCCTCCTTCTTCAGCAAGCTGATGAGGGCACCCGTGGCGTTCTCGGTGCGCTTCTCGAGCGAAATAGCCATGTGGTTTGTCCTTTCATGTACAAGTAGTTGGTACCCTTGATGGCACACGACTCCTACTTAATAATATTTTAACATTTTATTCAAAAATATGCAATAGCTTCACAACGCAAAAGAAAAAGCCCGCCAGCGCGGGGTACCGAACGAATCGGTACCCGTTGCTAGCGGGCTATGCCCGGCTACTTGTAGACGTTCACCGGGCCGGCGTCCATCACCACCACGCCGTCGGCGCGCAGCCCCGGGCGGTGCTCGCTGCCCCTACGGCTGTAGAGTTCGAGCGCGTCGATGACGACGCCGTCGGGGGTGTTCCGGATGATACCGGGCACGCAGGTGTAGATGCCGTCGTCGCGGTTGGCGTTCTTGGCCTCGATCTCGACGCGCGTGCCGGCGCCGTTGTCGATCGCCAGCGACACCTTGTAGCGGTGAAACGACCCGCTGCCGTTGCTCTGCGCCGAGTAGGCGACGGGCACGACGGCGGCGATCTCGGGGGTCAGGCGGATCTCCAGCACCTCCACGGCGAAACTGCCCGTGGGGCGGGTGATGTCACCCTGGTGACGCACCGCGCCGTTCGCGACCGAGAGCGTGAAGCCCTCCGGGTCGTCCTTGGTGCCGAACGTCGACACCGTCTCGACGTGGCCGTCCTTGAACAGGACGAGCGCGTAGACGTCGTAGTCGGTGCCGGACTTCCAGCTGACGGTAGCCAGGATCTCCTGGGTCTTCTCGATGCTGACCCGCTGGCCCTTCTCGAGGCTGATCCTGCCGGTCTTCTTGCCGAGGTCGACCTTGGGCGCCTCGGTGGCGGGAGCGGCCGGAGCCGGGGGAGCGGGAGCGGGAGCGACGGTCTTGTTCTTGCCGAAGATGCCCATGTCGTAACCTTTCAGGAACAAGTAGCTGGCACCCGATTGGCGCGCGACTTCTACTCGGTTACATACTTTAACACTTTATTATATATAACGCAATATTATGGTCGATTATTCACCAGCGTAGCGATCGGTCACGCGTCGCACCTGCGCCTTGAGGTAGGTAGGCAGCTGTGCCACGTCGGACACATGCGAATACGTTGGCACCACGGGCGGCGTGCCAGGGGAGAGTAATATGTACTGACAGACGTTGTAGGACGCGAATCGCTTGGCACTTGCAAGCGCTTCTTGCGCCCGCTGCGTGTCGGAAAACGAGCCGTCGCTCAGTACATACACAAGTTGTGTCCTGGCCGGGTCCTTCGTAGCACTCTTAATAGTTTCCTCGAGCGCGCCCGCCACCATGGTCGAGCCGCTGGCCGCGCGCAAAATGGTCGAGAACGCCGTGCCTTTGGAGGTGGGGTCAACCGTGAACGAAAGGGGGCTGACCACCTTGGCACTGGCCCCGAACGCGATGGTTTGCAGGCGCACGTCGGGCGAACCGGCCATGGGGTTTTGCTTCAAAGCGGTGCGCCGAGCCAATTCCAAGCCTTCCGCGAGCACCACGTAGCAGGCGGCCGCGGCTTCCGCCTTCGCTCCTCGCATGGAGCCGCTGACATCCACTAGCAAATGCACGTCGAGCCCGCTGAACACGAACCCTTCTTTTTTCGATATCGTCTCGATCGGCCGCCAAATCACTGGCTCTTCGTCTTCGGTGGCCATGACGGCGCGGAATAGGTCGCGCGGCGACAGCCTGCCACCCCTGGTTGCCGGATGGCGGCGGTAGCGCGGGCTCGTGAACTCCAGTTCCGGCAACGCGAGTGATTGGAATATGCGGCTCACAGCAATGATTTCGTTCTTGTATTTGTCGAGGGCGTCGAGGTAGAGCGTGGCGTCACTCCGGTCAAGCGACAATTCCGCGGCGATCCTGCCGGCCATTTCGCTGGCGCTCTGGCCTTGCTCCTTACCGCCCGGCTGCGCAGCGGCCTGTTCGGCCAGTACCTCCGCCATAGCCTCGCCGGCTTGTTGGATGGCGTCGGCCACTTCGTCGCCGGCACCCGAGCCAGCACCGTCCTCGGCGCCATGAGCGTGCTCGTGATCGCCGTGCGCCGCGGCTTCGTAGGCCTCGTAAATGTCTTCGGCCATACCGCCAGCACCTTGCTGCGGATCACCCTGACTACCGCCGGGTTCTCCCGGTTCTTGCTGCCGGTCCGCCTTGTCTTCGTCGAGCAGCGACCGATACACCGGCAAGATGTGCTGCGTCGCGGCGTCGCGCCGTTCGACGAACCCGGTGCGCGGCAGCGACAACCTGTCCATGAGCGTGCGGCGCCTGCGCGTCGTCCAACCTTTTTGCGGCGGATCGATCGACTTCAGCGCTTCTTCTACCGCAGGGTCAAGCGTGACCGCACGATCCGGCGTGACGTTCCGGAGCAGCAGCCCGTACATGAACTGAATATGCTTGGGCAGTGTCGACAAATCGTCGTCAGGAAAAAGATTGTCGCGGTAGACCTCGGAGGTGATCGAGTTGAGAAGGGGAATGCCCCGCAGGCGGCGGTTGATGACCGCGTCGTCGAGCACGTTCCAAAAGAACGCGTCGGCGGGCGTCATTTCCTTCAGGCGCTCGCGGGTGTTCGTCGGCTGCATGTAATCTTCCACGTGCCCAAGCTCGTGGCAAATGCCGTACAGCGAGTACGCCTCGGGGTCGCTGACCACCGAATCCGTGTCGGCGCCGGTCGCGTCCTTCAATTCTTTCGGCCGCAACATGTCGGGGTCGACGTGCATGACCACCGACTGCTCCTTGCGCTCGGTCGCCCAGCCGCCACCTTTGTTCAGCTCGATGCGCAGGTTGCCGTAGCCGAATATGCGCGCCACGCGGTTGGCCGTTTCCACGATCTGGCGGTCGGCTTCGTTGCTACGTTCAGGGTTCGGTCTCGGCTCCATATGCGTCATGTCTTCACGATTGTATGATAATGCGGAACGTCAATCTGCATGGTATTGATATTATTCACCCGGCAGAACGCCTCGTTAGGGCGGGGGACGTTCTCGATCTTCACTTTGCTCGCCGTCAGGTTGCCGCCAATGATGCCTCCGAGGTTTTCGATGCGTATGTCGCAGTTCTTGGCGTCTTCGAACGATCCGTTACGTATGGTCGTGCCGTAGCTGTTGGTGAAAGTCTTGTCGGAGCTGAGGGTTCCGGTAACCTCAAAGTTGCAGCGTTCGGCCCCAATGCCTATGAATCCGTCTTCCGTCACGTCGCCTTCGATCGTCACGCGTGAGAACCGGGCGTTTTTGGCGAGCGTCCCGCTCACGTCGCCCCGTATGGTCAGGTCGAGCAATTTGCAATCCGTGAACAATTCGAGCCCTGTCGTTTTCGTCAGCCAATCGGGCAGGGTGATATCGAGCTTCGACAGCGTGCGCGCGGAATAGCCCTGCGCGGCGCGCTCCTTATGAACGGTCTGATTGATGAAGACGTTGAGTTTGGTAGAGACCAGCTCCGGTATGCCGCCCCATCCGAGCGAAAACGGCGAGTCTTCAAGGCCGTCGAGCACTTCCTGGATAATTTTCGTGTCGTCGCAATCCGGCGGGTTTTGCAGCCGGGTGATTTCGCCCAGCAGCACGCCGCACATGAAGTCGCAAACCGCCACGGCCCGGGGGCTCAGCGCGTTGTTATTCCTGGCGGTTTCGGGAACCGGTGCGGTTTTCGCGGCCTCCGCGAGTACCCGGCCGCCCATGGGCCGGCGCAGCGATTCCACATCGAAACTCGGAACGGGAACGACGTTTTCGTTGTCGAACGGATTGTACAGTTCGTTCTCGTCGCGCGCCATGGCTACGTCCTCAGCAGTTGCGCGACGGCTTGTTCGTCAAGTTCGCCCTTGGCGCTCATCATGCGGATCACGTCGAACATTTGCAAGCGGTCGGCACGGTGTTGCATGCCGGCAATGGTCGAGTAGGCAACGCCGCGAACGCCCGCCGCCGTGTCGTACGGGTTGATGCCGCTCGCTACTTCGGACAATATGTCGACCATCTTGCGCGGCGAAATGCAGTCGCTCATGCGGGGCTCGTCGTCGTCGAGCAAGCTCGCCGTGGCACTACCTGGCAGTCCCGCCGCAACGTCGCGGGCCGGTTTGCTATACAGTTGCTGCGACGCGTGCGCCACTTTGGCGAGCCAGGCAGCGTCGTCCGGCGAAACGCGCGGGTTCTGGATGCCTTTGGCCGAGATAGTGAACGTGTACGCCAGGCGGGTCAGGGCTTCAGGCAGATCGCTGATGATCTGCGCGTCGCCGTCGGGGTATTCCACCGGGATGATGTCAAAACGGTCGCGGAACGCCGGGTCCAGCGCGGCGCGCGAGCGGTAGCGGTTGCTTGCTTCGTTGGCGGTCGCGAACACGCAAAAGCCTTGGGCGATGGTAATTTGCCGGGTTGGGTCTTCTTGGATGGTAATTTTGTCGCCAGGCTTTTTGAGCAGAATGTCTTGCAAACGCATGGCAATGGCCGGGTCAATGAGGTTGACTTCGTCGATGACGAGCGGCACGCCTTGTTCCATGCACTCGATGATGATGCCCGGTTCGAACTCGGTCACGCTGGCGCCGTTTTCTTCTTTGAGCAGCACTTTGCCAATGAACTCGTCTTTCATCATGCTGCCGTCGCCGCTAATAATGCGCGGCACGCCGTCGTGGGCGAACATGCCCGACACGAACCGTGCCGCCTGCGTTTTGGCGATGCCTTTGTCGCCGATCAGCAGGGTAGAGCGGCCCATGCTCGCGTTAGCGCACAAGGTCGTCACGGTCTCGCACATAGCCTCGTCGAACAGGATGCCGTGCTCGCCAAGGGTTTCGCGGTCGACCATCGCCAGGCCGAAGACCGACATTTTGGCGTTCACGCCGCCCGATTCGATGGATTCGTTCGCGTCGCGGATCGCGTCGATCATGCGGTCACTGTAGGTCTCGACCTCCACGTCGGTCAGTTGGCGGCCATTTTGTGCCGCTTCGGCGTACTTGGTCCACAAGCTCATGCGCGCGGCGAATATGGCGCTGTACGCGCCATGCGCGATTCCAAGCTCGTTGCCCTGGGTATTCAGGGCATTGTGGACCGTCCGGGCCGCTTTGAGCGTGCGCGACAACGTGGTCGCGGCAGCTTCGGCGAGTTCACGGTCGCTCGCGGTCGCAAGGTGATCGATCGGCCCGTCGATCTTTTCGGGCCATTCGCAGTCGTCCTCGGCGTACGATTCTCCGGTCAGGCTGTCGAGGAGCAAGCAATACTTGCCGCATTCCTTCGAATGCAAGCAGTTCACGCCATCCCTTTTGTCCTTCCCGAATCGGTTTTCCAAAGACGTCATTGTTATTACAATAGAAGTATTTTTACACCGTGTCAATTACTTTTCACAGCCTCATTACCGCAAATCTTAATGAATTTGAAACTAATATTGACAATACAGTATAAAAGATTGTAATATAATTAACGTGTTTCTCGGCGCAAAAGAGCACCGACACGACAGAGTGGAGTACCTACACATGGCAATCGATCTGAGCAAGAATGGCCAGAAGATCGTCGCGCGTCGCCGCGCCAAGGGCCGCAAGCGCCTGACGGCCTGAGCCGCCACGCGCTCTGACCGGGCGCGTGACCGAGCCTGCTGCATCAATTCGTCGCCTGACCTCACGTACCGCGTGGCGCAGGGCAAGGGCCTCGCCGCCAAGCTGGCTGCCAAGGTCGGCGCCAAGGTCGACCTCGACGCGCTCCTGATCGCCTTCAACGGCCAGAACAAGGTCGTCAGCTGTGCCGGTCCCGAAGACCTCGACCCGTTCGGCGGCTCCGTCGTCCACCTGGGCGACGCCAAGGCCGGCGGCGGCGGCGCTGCCACCGAGACCATCAAGGTCCGTCCCGGCGCGGTGCCGAGCTCCATCAAGGCCCTCGTGCTGGTGGTCGCCTACGGTGCCAGTGGCGCCTTCGGCAAGTTGTCGCAGTTGGCGTTCTCGCTGACCGACGGCGACGGCGACGAGCTCGCCAACGACTTCCTCACCATCGAGGACGGCGTTCAGGGCCAGCTGCTGTTCATGCTGGTGCGCGACGCGTCCGGCTCCTGGACGATCAGCCCGTTGGTCAGCCAGACCGTCGGCACCGCCAGCAAGTGGCAGGACGTCGCCGACGCGGCCCGCAGCCTGGTCGCCGCTGCCTGATCGGCTCCCGCTCCACCGCCCGCTACATTCGTAGCGGGCACTTTTTATTGCACGGAATCCACCCAATGAAAAACCCGCCACTTGCGTGACGGGCACCCCGAAGGGTTGGTGCTCCAATAAAGGAACGGGTTAGGTCGGCAGGGTCACGAACACCCATGCGAACGTCGCGATCAGCAGCGGCGTCATGATACCGACGGCGATCCACAATGGCTTCCAGCCGAAGTTCATGAGCGGCAGCTTGTCCTGGCCGAGCATGACGTTCATTGCGCGCGCGTTCGCGTCCAGAAGGTCGCAGGTGAACTTGTAGTGCATGTAGCACGCCACGAACCCTATCTCGGTTGCCGCCGCAAGGATGGTCATGAGTATGGCAAACTCGTGAGCGGTCATGTCATGCTCCTGTCGGTCGAATAGTCAGAGCAGCTCGAGCCGCTTCGCAGCGGCACGCAGCGATACCAAGAACAGCAGCGCGTACGCTAGCGCGAACACGTAGAACCATTGGTTCAACTCGGTCGCGAACGTCTTGGTCGCGGTCATTATGAACGCGGCGCTGGCGATGCCGCACAGCAGGAACGTTACGATCGGCAGCGCCTTGACCTGTCGTCGCTGCTTGTTCGCGATCATCGCGCGCAGGGCGAACAGGCATGCCGTCCAGCAAACAAAGCCCACGAACATGAACGCTACCGCGGTCTGCAAGGCATCCATATATTCTTCCTCTCCTCGTATGTCGAGCGGCGAGTGGCAGTCAGCCGCCATACTATTACAGTACAATAAAATCAGGTAAAAATCAATCTCCCGCAACTGTCACCGCGAATGGTTTCGCGACATCAGTTGGGGGAGCAGAGGAGAAATGAGTCCGCTGCTCCCATACCCCCGAAGGGGCGGTGAGTTACCGCGGCGTCGTGGCGAACAGCCGCTGCAGCGTCAGCTCGCTCTGGTCGAACGTGGTGGTGATCTCGTGGTCGGGCTTGCGCTGGGCAAACACGAACGAGAACCCGGTCGCCATGAGCGCGAGCGCCATCAGGCCGAAGAACGAGCCGATCACCGCCGCTTCGAGCGACTGGCCGACGGTCACGATCATGATGGCGATCGCGCCGGTCATGACGGCACCGGCGTTCAACGCCACGAAGGCGGCGTCGTTGGCCTTGGTCGGGTTGAAGGCGAACCGGTGCGACCAGCCGTCGTAGCGGGTGGTGACCTTGTTCGCCATCGCGGTCATGAGCTTGGTCATGCTTCTCCTCTGCCAGTGGCCATAAAAGGCCGTTTTGAACGTGCGTTCCCGCTACTCATAGTTCACGGGGCACATAGTATAATATTAGCATAAGTTTTATATTTTGTCAATATCTCCCACAACTGTCACCCCTGAATGTTCAGGAACGAAAGTTGGGGGAGCAGAGGAGAAATCAGTCCGCTGCATCCACCCGTCGTTGTGCTGCTAGCGCGTTAACGGCGCCAGGGTATCGGCCGTACCGGACGACCTTCCACCGCGGCGCGGACCGCTTCGACGTCACGATCGATCATCACGCCGATGGCTCGCCACAAAAAGGGCATGCCAACGAGCATGAGCAGACACGTGGCGATGAATATGACAGCTTGCGGATTCATCCGAGATTCCTTTCGGGTAGAGCACTACTAGACGACACCGGCCAATGCCTAGCCGAAAGCCTTCTTAAGGCCTCGCTTGAAGACGACGAAGGCAAGCCCGCAGTATGTGAGCAGATAAATACCGCCCACAAGCGCGACCCAGTCACCGATGTGACTCTCCAGACCATGGAGCGTGCCGACAAAAAACGCCGCAACCACAAACGCCAAAACTGTATATACGAAGTACCCTCGGGGGTTTTCGGGTGACGCGATGATCACGGAAATCTGCCACAGCGCAAGACCCGAGAAGGTGACTGCGGCAATACCTAGAGCCATACATAGTACTAGATAAATGCTTTCTCCTCTGCCAAAGACCTTTCGGCCGTTGTGTAGGTGCGTTTTCCGTTACTTCGTATTCACGGAGCACATGATACTATTTTATAATAAATAATATAAATTGTCAATAATGTCATCACCCCGTCCTTCACCATGAGTACGCATAGCAAAGGACGGGAGCAGAGAGAGTCTGCCACCCGTTTTGTGCCACTTAGGGCTTGGGTAGCTTCATGCTGCGCTTGACCCTCAAGTCGTACAGTTTTTCGCGCACGACATCGGCGACCATGTGGCCGACGAACCAGATCACGGGGATCAGTACGAAGATGGCAGCGACAGCAAAGGACACGTTCGCGACGGTGTGCGCGATGGCGATTTCGCTTGCCAACGACTGTTGTGACAGGTCGTATTCGGCCACTTTGGCAACATACAGCGCTTCGTTCGGATTCTCAGCCAACTTGGTCTGATAGAACGTATGCCAGATAGCGTTCTCGGCGAACGAATCGGCGGTAGCATGCTCGCCAAGCTTGGCGAATCCTCCGATGCACAGCGCAACCAGAATGACGCCAACGATCATCAAAAGTGCCATAGTTGACTCTCTCTGCAGTGACCCCAAGGGGCCGGTTCAAGGTACTTTTCCGCTACTTATGGTTCACGGAGCACATATTGTTATTTTAGCATAAATTTAATAAAAAGTCAATAAATTTTATAGTCTAAACTCTTTAGAATCAAAATTTTGTCAATATATGTCATTGTTAAGAATAGCGAAATATTTTATACTATTCTCTAGTTTCACTCCCCGTGAAATCGCATCCGAGCGAAGGATTCGCATGATCTCGATCGAGCAAAAGCACGCCAGCCACCTGAAGCTGCTCCGTATCGCCAAGGACGAGCTGGAGATCACCAGGAAAACGATCGAGCGATCGCCGCGCATGCACGAACACGTGCTCATAGCAAAGCTCGGCGAAGGCCTCGAGCGCTACGCGTATCAAGATCCCGAAGATCCGATCGAATACTGGCGCCTCCAGGGAGCCGGTTCGATCGTTTACACGCTCGAATACGAGCTATGCGCGCTCGTCGAGGGCCGGCTCGTGCCGACCATTCCTGGCGCGTACGACCCGGGTAAAGTAGGGGGAATCATCCAAGGTCTCCGCCTGCTGCGCAGCCCCTGCAACGGGGCCGTCCCCGAGTAGCAATAACCCCACACCGTGGGGTTATTTATTTGCACCAGCAAAACAATAATAAATAAAAACGGGTTCCGAATTTACTTCGGAACCCGTTTTATAATTTCCGGAAAGGAGCAGCCCGAACGGCCGGATTTACTCCGGCGTCCGGCGCGATGAGGGAAACCGCTTGCGGTGTCCCTCCATTCTAAACTAAAAAGCGCCAGGTAAGGGTGGGCATCACCTGGCGCCGTTTAGCCCTTCAACCCACCCGAATCGGGGGAGATTCTTGAAGAATCTCAATACGTGACCCACCTCACAGTTATTATGGAGGTCCGCTGGTTAAAGGGGTTAGTAAGCTTTCAATGCGTGTCAAGTTCGTGTGTCCGCTCCGGCTTCGCTATAAAACCAGGGCGGGCACACGGACCAATTCTGAAAAGTGGAGGGTAGATACTTTAGAGAAACATTGAAAGCTACCTAACATAAGTTAGAATAGGGGGTATAAGGTGCGTTTGTGGACCTTTCGGCCTACAACCATGATTCATATTAGCACGGATTTGACGAATTGTCAACACTTTTTAACACAAATACTATGAAAATCAATAACATATCTCCCCAAGACAACAAATACACACAGATTATCACTACTATTGCGCTTGTGCCTAAAAAGTTACATTATATAGGAACATTGCCTGAAGAGCGCCGTCCGACCATCGCCATCGTTGGTACGCGCAAGCCCACGGCGTACGGCGCGGAGGTCACCGCCAAGCTGGCAGGCGATTTGGCGCGCAGGGGAATCGTGATCGTGAGCGGCTTGGCGCTCGGCACCGACGCCATCGCGCATAGGGCCACGCTCGAGGCTGGCGGCACGACCATCGCCGTGCTGGCGAACGGCTTGGCGAGCATAACCCCGGCCACCAACCGGCAGCTAGGGGAGAACATCGTGAAGGCGGGCGGGGCGATCGTCAGCGAATACGAGCCCGACGAACCCGCCTACGCCGGCAGGTTCCTGGAACGCAACCGGATCGTCAGCGGGTTGTCCGACGGCATCCTTATTACCGAAGCCTCGGCACGCAGCGGCACGCTGAACACCGCGCGGCATGCCATAGAGCAGAACAAGGACGTGTTCGTGGTGCCAGGCAACATTACCAGCCCGCTTTCGGCCGGCTGCAACCAACTGCTGCGCCAAGGGGCCACGCCGGTCACCTGCGTCGAAGACATCCTGGAAGTCATCGCGCCGGAGCTGTTGCGCCCACAGGCCCAATTGGCACTTGGCGACAACCCGCTCCAAACAGCAATCATACGGCTGCTGCAAAACGGCGTGCGCGACGGCGACGCGTTGCAGCAGCAGAGCGGGGCGGACCCGCAGGAATTTGGTAGCGAGCTGACGCTCATGGAAATCAACGGCACGGTGCGCGCGCTCGGCGGCAACCAGTGGACGCTGCGCTAACAGGCATTGCATTTTTGCTCCCCAACCCGCATACTGACGCCTGTCAGCGCACCGTTTTATGGCAAAGGAGCCACGAATGTTCGGAAGCACCTACCTGCGGCTGCTCGAGCAAGCCGAACGCGAGTTTCCGCTCATGGGCACGCTTTACAAGGCGACCAACGCCTGCGAGCCCGCCGTCCACCACGACGACTACCCGGCATTCATCGGCGAATCGCCGTTCTGACCCCACGGCCCACGCCGCGCCCGGTACCTAGCGTACCGGGCATTTTCATGCGCCACGCCCTGCCTTCCGGCCGGTTCGTTCCTGTATCTTGCTTATTGACTTTTTAGCATTTTTATGGTAATATTCAACCATTGTCGTCCACTACCACACGTTTTCGGGCGCCATGCCGCTTGAACGCGTGAGAACAGGAACTCTCATGACCGCCTCCGTCGTTTGCTTGACCCCCGTGAAGCCGAACGCCCACCAGGGCGTCGTGCGCGTCACCAAGAGCGTCGTCGACGCCCTGCCGCCGTGCGCGTTGTTCGGCGACGACCGGCTCAGCAGCCTGCTCGTGGCACTGATGGATACCCCCGGTATCGTCAGCGCCGAGGAGTACGTGCCCGCCGACCACGCCAAGCCCGTCACCGGCGTGCTCATGCCGAACGGCGAGCCCGCCTACAGCGTGCTGATCGACTGGCAGCCGCTGGTCGGCCGCTATGAGGTCTGGGAACACTTGTCGGACACCTGGACGGTCTTCGCCGCGCCGGCGAACCACACGGTGCCCGCTGGCAAGACGGTCGAGGAGCTCCTGTACGGAGTCTGACCACTGCCACGCGTCCACGCGGGAGCCGCTCATCACGAGCGGCTCTTTGCTTTTTGTGATATATTTCACAGTTTTTGCGTTATTTCTGTGCATAACATATTGAATTAAATTCTGACGGGTGTATTATGTCTATGTGTCGCAACCCTGCGGCACCGAGGAAAAGGGGAAGTACATGCCCATCATGGAAGCGAAGACCATTCAGCACATCGGCCTGGAAAGCCAGGTACGAGGCTTGAGAGGAGCCACCCAGCACGCGCAAGCCTGCATGCCGAGCGTTCTCGCGGGATGCGGCCTTCCGGCCGACATCATCGAGTTCGTCGGTTGGGCCGGCAAGCCCGCCATGGTCACCTTCAACGCGCAGCGTGGGTGTCCGCCGGCACTCATCTCGAAGGTCGCCGCCAGCCTGAGCACCGCCTTGGCCCAGCGTCTGGAAGCCCACAAGCAGACCAACCTGGCCTGGATGACCCAACTCAAGGGTTCCGCCGCCAAGAAGGCCCAGGTCTGATCCAGCCTCACGGCCAGGTTGGGAGCACATCGCTCCCAACCTGGCCAGACTACACTTTCGAACACCCGTCCAGCCAGCAGGCTGGTTTTTGATTGCCTTGACAAGCCGTGGGATTTGCATACAATCATCCATTGTGCCATGCTGAAAAGACAGGCATAAGAACTAATCCCCACATATATACATGGCAAAGAACTTAGTAATAGTAGAGAGTCCGGCGAAAGCGAAAACCATCGAGAAATATCTCGGGAAGGATTTTCACGTGCTTTCGTCGATCGGTCATATCCGTAGCATCGTCAAAAAAACCAAGGACGGCACGCCGCCCATCGACGTCGATAACGGCTTCAAGACAACCTACGAAGTCGACCCCGAAAAGCGCAAAGTCATCACCGAACTGAAGAAGGCGACCAAAGACGCCGAACACGTCTGGCTCGCGACCGATGAAGACCGCGAAGGGGAGGCCATTGCCTGGCATCTTTGCGAGGTCCTGAAACTCGACCCCAAAACCACCAAACGGATCGTGTTCCACGAAATCACAAAGTCAGCCATCGAAGAAGCGGTCAAGAACCCGCGTACCGTCGACATGAACCTGGTACAGGCGCAGCAGGCCCGCCAAATCCTCGACCGTATCGTGGGCTTCGAACTCAGCCCCGTGGTATGGCAAAAAGTCCCTGGCGGCAAATCGGCCGGCCGCGTGCAGTCGCCAGCCGTACGCCTGCTGGTCGAGCGCGAACGCGAAATCACAGCCTTCGAGGGCTCGTTCCAGTTCCGCGTGACCGCTTTGTTCACCGTTGACGGCCAAGAGGTCAAAGCCGAGCTACCAAAACGCTTCGACACCGAAGAGGCCGCGCAGGCGTTCCTGGAAAGCTTGCAGGGCGCCACGTTCACCGTTACCGGAATCGAAACCAGCCCGTCAACCCGCAACCCGGCCGCGCCGTTCACCACCAGCACCTTGCAGCAAGGTGCCAACTCCCGCCTGGGCTTCGGCTCAAAGGCTACCATGGCCAGCGCGCAAAAGCTGTACCAAGACGGTAAGATCACCTACATGCGTACCGATAGCGTCAACTTGAGCGGCCAGGCGATTGCCAGCGCCAAAGACTTCATAACCAGCAAATACGGCGCCGAGTACAGCCAAGTGCGCCAGTTCAAAACCAAGGCCTCCGGCGCGCAGGAAGCCCACGAAGCCATCCGTCCGACCGACATGGCACTCGAACGCGCCAGCAGCAACGACTACGACCAAAAACTCTACGATTTGATCCGCCGGCGCGCGCTCGCCAGCCAGATGGCCCCGGCCAAGCTTGAAAAGACGACCATTACCATTAGTATCAGCACCGGCAAAGAAGCGTTCCAAGCAAAGGGCGAGGTCATTCTGTTCGACGGCTTCCTAAAAGTGTATGGCACCAGCAAGAAAGAAGATGACATTTTGCCGGCCATGGCCAGCGGCGATACGCTCGATCTGAACGAAGCCACCGCCCGCCAAACCTTCGCCCGGCCGCCAGCCCGCTACACCGAAGGCGCGCTCGTCAAAAAGCTCGAAGACCTCGGCATCGGCCGGCCATCGACCTACGCGACCATCATCGACACCGTGCAAACCCGCGGCTACGTGGTACGTGGCGACGGCGAGGGCATGCCGCGTGACGTCATTCAACTCGCATACGTTCCACAAGCGCAAGCGCGGGTGGCGGCGAGCGGGGCAGCACCCGCTGAGCCGAGCGTAGCGAGCGAAGCAGGGGCGGACTCGCCGACAGGACCCGCGGCCAGCGACCTACGTGAAACTCTTGTAAAGAGTTTTGACGACGGGAGCGGTGTCGTACGTGGCGTCTTGCAAGAAAAAACCGGTGCCGACCGCGGCAAGCTAGTCCCAACCCCAGCTGGCGAGCTGATCGCCGACTTCTTGGGCAACCACTTCGAGCAAGTCGTCGACTACGACTTCACCGCCGACGTCGAAAAGGAATTCGACGCCATCGCGGACGACAAGCTCGCGCGCAACGACATGCTCGCCAAGTTCTACGGCCCGTTCCATAAGCTTATCACCGAATCCGGCGGCATCGACCGCAGCAAGGTCGGCGCGTCACGTCCCGTTGGTACCGACCCCAAGACCGGTAAAATCATCACCGCGCGTTTTGGGCGCTTTGGACCTATGCTGCAATTAGGCGAGGCCGAAGACGACGAAAAGCCGAAGTTCGCGCCCATGCCAGCCGGCGCCAAGATCGAAACCGTCACCCTTGAGCAAGCGCTCGAAGCCTTCAAGTTGCCACGCCTGGTAGGGCAGACCAAAGACGGCCAAGACATCAAGGCCAACGTGGGGCGGTTTGGGCCGTACATCCAAATTGGCAAATTGTACGTCAGCATCAAGCCGCTCGACCCACGCGACATCACGCTTGACCAAGCGCTCGAACTGTACGCCGAAAAACTCAAGGCCGAAGCCGAAAAGAACATCGCCGACTTTGGCGACGGCGTCAAGGTACTGAACGGCCGCTATGGCCCCTACATCACCGACGGCAAAAAGAACGCCAAAATCCCGAAGGATACCGACCCCAAGACGATCACCCACGAGCAGGCCAAAACCATGCTCAAAGAAGCTCCCGCCGCGAAGGGCCGTTTCGCTCGCCGCAAGAAATAGTTGACTCATTTTATATAATGTGGCACTAATAAAGCAGTTGGGTCGCACATTCACTTCGAGAGGAATATCATCAATGCTTAGCTGGCTATTGTTTGCCGCGTATGCCGTCTGCGGCATCGTGACAGGCACTGTCATGACACACGTCCACCGCTTCAGCTGGGACGATGAAGAAGTCGTCCTCAGCGTGCCGCTCTGGCCGATTACCGTGATTATTTACGGGACCAAGCGTGCGCTTGAAGCGCCACAAACGGTGCGCGACTTCAAACAGCACAAGCTGGCAACGAAGCGCCGGCTCGAGCTGGAGCATGAGCAACACAAGACGAGGCTACAAGCCGAACGTACTAAACGCGCCGAAATCCAACGCCAAGAGTACGACGCGCTCGGCATTCCCGCCGCGCCGCTCGACCCCTAGCCAGTTCGGCGCACCGCCCGGTACCACCCCACGAGGTGGCCGGGCGGTTTTATTTTGCCATGAATCCCATCGCTTACGCTTGCATCGCCGCTCATAGCTTTTATAATCGGTAACGATCATCATACGATGAAGCACAACAGGAGGGAGAGGGTCATGACCCTCGCTTTGATCATTACGGCAGGCGTTTTGGCGTATGGCCTCGCTGGCGGATTCACGGGCGCGATGCTCGCCCACAAGTTCCGCAAGGATTGCAGCGACTGCGGACTCCATAGCTCGTGCGGCGACCACTGGGCAGCAATGACCCTCAGCGGCATATTCTGGCCGTTCGCGCTGCCTGCGCTCGGCGGCTCGATGGCGAGCGCGTTGTTGACCAGGGCTCCCGACACCCAGCGCATGAGCCGCCGGGAACGGCGCCGCGCAGCCGAGCACAAGCGCGAGCTAGAGAAGATCGAGGCCCAAAAGGAACTGGCCATCCTCGAAACCAAAAAGGCAGAGTCGATGACCGCCTACTTGGAGGCGAACGGCGTCAACGCCCGCGTACATGAGCTTGGCGCCATCAGCCTGAGCAAGTGACTGCGCGCAGCCCCGAACAGAACGTTCGGGGTATTTTTAATGATCGCTCTGATTGACTTTTAAACATAAATGTGTTATTTTATAAACATTGGCACCTTAGGGAACGCCCTTAAGGCTCACGAGAGGAGAAGCCATGCGCATTTACGCGCTCATGAACGGCACGACCCTGACCGGACTGACCGCCGACGAGGCAGTCGCCACCGCCTGGGAAGCGCGCAAGAACGATGGATGGGAAATGAGCGGAGACTACGGTCCGTCGCACAAAGCCGTCCCCTGGAACACCGCGGACGACCTGGCATCGGCGCTCGAAAGCCTGGCAATCCAGCAGGCGGAAGAAGCCGCTAGCCTCGTCCTCGAGGACCAGCGGCGCCAGCGCGACAAGGCCGACCGGCTGTCGCCACTGGCCCGAGCAGCGTTCGACCGGACGCTTCGTGCCTGACCAAAGGAGTCCCATGAGCGACACCACCAAGCGAACGCTGGCCGTCACGGCCTTGGTCGCCGTCATGGCGATTCTCGCGTACAACGTGTACGAGGTCGGCGGCCTCTTCGGTATCGTGCTCACCGCGGCGTTCATCGTCGTCGTCGGCGCCGGAGTACCGCTCACGGTCATGTGGCTGCTCGACGTCGAGGGCATGCGCGCCCGAATCAACGCGGCCGTTCGCGACGCGTGGTTCAGCGCCAAGCGCTGGCTACAAGGGCACTGACCCTCCAAATCAGTACCGTCCCGTTCCGTACCGCCAAGGTACGAGCGGGACGTTTTAATATTGCTTATTTTTTAATTATATGATATAATATAGATACAATCACCACGACTTCTAGGAGAATCCGTGACCAACGTGATCCGTACCTTCGGCCACCTCGGCGCAGGCAGCTTCCATGCCGCCTTCGCCAACCCCGACGTCATGAGCCAGATCGGCGTACTGCTCACCAAGGCACCGCACCGCGGCCTCGACGACGCGCTCGACGCCTACGTGAGCGGCACCGGACCCGCCGCGGACGTCGCGGACGCGCTCGACAACTTCTCGACGCACGACTGCGACTGGTCCGCCAGCTACCGGGCGCCGCACACGGCACCACGCACCGCGCCACCGGTGCTCAGCGCCAACCCCGACGACATCCTGGCCAAGGCCAAAGAGCTCGCCGGCCGGTTCCGCGCCGAGCGCATGACCAATCCCATCATCTGAGTCCGCCAACGAACGGCCCGCCACGGTGCCCGCGTTGGCGGGCCGTTTCGTTTATGGTTAAATAAAAACGATCAGCCGACCGACCAGATAGGGGAGTACCATGGCGATCAGTGCGAATCACCTCAGTTCCGAGGAACGACGCGAAGACCGGCAAGCCGCCGGCTCGCACGCCGAGCAATCCCGCGAAACCGAGGAATAACGCCCGCAAAGCACAGGGACAACGTCGTCCCGTGCCTTTGCGGGTTATTTTCATAATCTATTGACTTTTATAATACTTGTGCTATAATTATATTACTGTTGTACATCGACAATTCCTGACAGGAGCGACACATGACCACCCCGACCCCACGCCCGCACTGGCACCCGAGCCACGCCGTCCGACCGTTGTCCGCCGAAGCGCAGACCGCCGCGGACGCCGCGCTCGCCGAACAGGCCACGGCCGTTCAGGTCCAGTCCGACGACGTCTGGCACGAGCGCGACAAGCGCATGAGCGCGATGGCACCGACGCCGGAAGAGGTCGCCTGGTGGCAGCGCGCGTTCGCCAACCCGTCCACCGTGATCACGGTCGACGCCGAGACGTTCGACAAGCTCCAAGCGATGATCGACGACCCGACACCCGACCCGGCGCCCAAGCTCCACGAGCTGTTCAGCCGGCCGTCGCTGTTCAGCCAGGAGTAGAAGTACAGCAGACGACTCGTCCCGCATAGGGGCGGGTCGTTTTGCCTTTTACGGGAACTTTTGCCGCGGCCGGCAGCTTGCTATACTAATGCAATGAACCGACGGTGGGCACCCTCTTCATACTCCGGCTTCACGATCGTCGAACTGTTGATCGTCATCGTGGTCATCGGCATCCTGGCCGCTATCGTCATCGTCGCCTTCAACGGCATCCAGCGGCAAGCCACCGAATCGGCCGCCAAAACCAGCCTGCAAGGGGCAGGGAAGGTGATGGAAATCGCCAAGACATCAACAGGCTCGTACCCGACCGCGCTACCAGCGTCAATACGCTCGTCCGACCAGCTCACGTTGTCGCTCGTGGCATCGACGCTGCCATATTACCCGGGCGTCAACCCCGTACAAAACGGCGTGCTGCTTTCGGAAATCTGCCAAGACCTCGTAGACGAGGGCCTTGGCAACGGCCTTAACGGCGGCAATGCCACCGACGAGTACATAACCGGCTGCGGCAACTGGAACGCCGGCAGCATGCAGGTCACCGGGTGGACGTCGCGCACGTTCAGCACGCCTATCAGCGCCAGCGCGTTCGCCGACTACGCCGCCTCCATACCCAACTACGGCGGGTATCATCCCAACAGGCAATCGGTCGAGCGTAACTTTTACCTGCAATTGCAGTCGCGCCTGGTCGCGCAGGGCGGCTCGTTCCCCGTGACGACCTTCTGGGACTACTGGGCGGCGCCGGGCAACGGCGGCATTCCCGTGCAAAACCTGCCGACCGCCGCGCCAAGCGGCAGCACGTACTGCATTCAAGCGGTCGCGCGCGACAATTCGACCTGGAGCGTCCGCCCCAGTGGCGTCATTACCTCGGGTGCTTGCTAAGCATAAGCATTTACAACGCATACCATTTCTTGCCACCTCTGTATAGGCATAAGGGCACAATAAATCAGAATAAAAAGCCCAAAAACACTGTTTACGAAGCCCGTCTATTTCATGCTATAATTGAATTAGATAAAAAAATGTTTGACATTATGGAAAATATGTTTTATAGTGGATGACAATATTCAATAATAATATTCCAATAGCTGAGGTGAGGCAGAGAGGACAACCCGTATGAGCCAAGTACAGGCAGCCACCGCGAACGAAAAAACGACCCTTGACATCGATGGTGCCATCGAAGCGATTTTGAGCGCGATCGAACAGGAACGAGAACGTGAAATCGTGACCCGCCGTTTTGGTCTGTATGACCGCAAAGAAACGCTCGAACAGATCGGTGAATTGCTTGGCATCACCCGCGAACGCGTCCGCCAGCTCGAAAAGGCAATTCTTATCCGCCTTAAGATCGCCGGCGAAGAAGGCCGAATCCCTGCCATTCAAGACGTCGAAAAGGTCATCGTCCGCGAACTGAGCGAAATGGGCCGCCTCGCGACCGTCGCCGATTTGACCGACGTATTGCTCGGCGACAAAGCGACCCCGCTTGCCCGTGCTCGCGTCGCGTTCGCTGCCACCTTGGCACCACGCCTGACCGTCGTTGACGAAAACGACAATTACAAGATTTCTGTCGGCATCGCTGAATACGGCGACGAAAAGAAACTCCGCGGCCAGATCGACGACGTCGTCAAAGCCGTCAAAGAGCACGGCGAGCCGCTCACCATCGAGCAGCTCCACGAAAAGCTTAGCTACGAGCACCCAGCACATGTGCGCGCGCTTGCCAGCGTCAGCAAGCACCTGAGCAACCTCAAAGACATGTGGGGCCTTAACAAGTGGCCAACGGTCAACCCTAAGAACATCCGCGACAAGATTTACGTCATCCTGGCCGAAAACGGCAAGCCGATGCACTTCAGCGAAATCGCCGACGCCATCAAAGACAGCAACTTCAGCCGCAAGAACGTCACCACGCAGGCGATTCATAACGAACTGATCAAAGACGGCCGCTTCGTGCTGATCGGCCGCGGTATTTACGCCCTCGACAGCTGGGGTTACAGCAAGGGTACTGTTGCCGATACTATCGCCGACATCCTTCGCAAGTCACCAGAACCGTTGCACCGCGACGAGATCGTCAAGCGCGTTCTGAAGAACCGCCAGGTCAAAGAAACGACCATCCTTTTGAATCTGCAGAGCAAGCCGCAGTTCAAGCGTGTCGCAAAAGCGACGTACGCGCTCGCTGAATAAGCGATGACTCTCTCAGAGGACGCCCTGTAGGGCGTCTTTTGTTGTGTGCTCTTTTGGTTTGAAGGACCAACCTGTCTGTTCTTGCGATTCCAAGAACCAAGAATCTTCTTTTCGGGCCGCCGAAAAGAATCAAAAGGCTCGTAACCCTGCAAAGCCGCCGCACCGCCCACTTGCCGAACGGTGGTCGCTCGAGAACGCAAGCGGTCCAGAATAATGATTTCGGTTACGGATTCTGGACACTCTCTCGCGAATGACTCCGCCGCCACGGCAAGCGTTCGGTGCGGGGCTTCGCAGACGTCACGGTATTGATTGATGATTTATTCGCGGCTTTGCCGCGTCGCGAGCTTTCTTGCTTCTTCTTTGGCGCGGCAAAGTACGAAGAGCCTAGCTCTTGACAAACAATACGGTGCAAATAGCGTAGGACAAACTTTGTATAATGATTAATTTATGTTATAATAATTTTAGGTAGACCATCCAACGTAAGGTAAGAAATGGCAAAACGACAGATTGCCGGGTACTGCGCGACAGCACTCGCTACGGTAGCGATCGTGGCTGGCGGAGCGCTCGTCCTGCCCATCCAAGGAGCGTTCGATCAGGAGGCTTAC
>JALRBE010000012.1 GCA_023262335.1 Candidatus Saccharimonadia bacterium
CAGACCGCTCCCGAGACTCCCGCGACGCCGAACCCTGCGATCATCATGATGATCGAGAACGGATCCTCACGAGGGCTCATCGACTGTTGTAGCAGCTGCGGAGCGCCGTTCTCATCCTTGTTGACGCCATTCGCAATGGATGACGCGAGTACCGCCGATTGGTAGTCCGGGTCCGCGCCGTCATTCGCCGCTGCCAGATTCGCGATAGGAACGCTTCGGGAGTTGCCGCCAGGCACGAAGCCGAACTTCAAGCCGACCGGCGACGACACCGTCACCGCACTGTCTTGGACCGCGTTCCCACCGATTGGGGTTACCGTTCCCGCGGCGGTATCGACGCCGAACCAGCCCTTCCAGCTGCCAAAGACGTTGATGTACAGCACGCCGAACCAGTTGCTCAGATTAAAAGTGCTCTTGCTGATGTTCGCGATGTTCGCGCTTGCTGTAGCGTTGCCGCTGGTCGCGCTGCCACCGCTCTTGTTGCCCGATACGGACGCATCGCCGCTGGTTGAGGTAAGGTCGATGTTGTTCGTGATTCCCGCCTTGTTATTGACGTTCGTCTCGTTCGAGGCGGCGACGTTGCTGCTGATAACGCCTTCGCCAAAGGCAGCCGCAGTCGCGCCTGGCGCGTCGATGATCATGCCAACCCATGTGCCAAGCACGTTCACGAACACTAGCAGGCTGTTCGCCGCGTTGACTTCGTGACCGGTCAGGTTCAGAATCGTCAGGTTCGTGTCGGCAGTACCGCTTTTGGCGCCGCCCGTCGACTCGTTGCCTCGTACGGACGCGTCGCCGCTCGTGGCGTTGAGCTTGACGTTGTTCACGATCGACTGGTCATCGTTGATGTTCGTCGCGAGCGACATGTCGTAATTCGACGATACGTTCGCGTTGCTGGCGAGCAGCTGCGGGATGAATTCCGGCGAGATCAGGATGTCGCCGTCGAGGTTGCCATAGATGTTGATCGTGCCAATGAACGATTTGTTCGCCGCGATGATCGTGTTGATAAGGTTCAGGATGTCGGCGACCGTATTGGCGTTGCCGCTCGTGGCGCTGCCGACGCTTTCGTTGCCGCGTACGGTGGCGTCGCCCGACTGCGCGTTCAAGGTCACGTCGTTCGTCAGGCTGGTGTCGTTGTTCACGTTCGTTTTGCCGTTCAGGCTGATATCCGAATCGACTACCGCGCTGTCAATCGTTGGCCCGAGCGTGATGTCACCCACGACGTTGCCGTTGATGTCTGCAGTAAAGTGCGCGACGCCTTGGCCGCCATCGACGGTCGAGTGGACGCTGTTTACGACCGTCGCGTTAGCGTTCGCATTGCCGCTATTGGCATTGCCCGCGCTTTGATTGCCGCGTACCGTCGCGTCTCCGGACTGAGACGTCGCATCGACGCCGGATGTCACGTCGGTATCGTTGTTCACCGTCGTGTTCTCTGTCGCGTCAATGTCCTGGCTTACTTGGGCCTCTGCCGCTGCGTTCTGGTTCGCTGCGGCTTCGGGCGAAGGCTCAGGCGACGCGCTCGGCTCTGGCGATTCGGAGACTTCGGGCGCTGGGCTTTCCGAAGCTTCGGGCGATTCGGTCTTGGCAGGCTTTGGTGCCGGTGCTTTTTTGACGCACTCACCAGTTTCAGGATCGGTATACCACTGCTTGCCGTTATGATTCGCCGCGACGCATGCTGGTGACCTGTCGGCATACGCCGACATTGGCACACCACCCACAAGAACTACCGTTGTTACGTACAGTATGGTCATGCGGATGGTCTGTTTGAACTTTTGCATTGTCGTGCCTCCTCTGCGATCCCGAAGTCTATGGTGGCGGAGGGGTAGATCGGGCATTCCACCCCTCCGCTTTTATTCACGAGTGACTAGTTGTTGATAACAACGTTCGTCGAAGTAGTGCTGCTGTTAGAGACCGCACCGGTAGTAGCAGAACCAAGTGAGTTGTTGCCAGTTACGGTAGCAGGACCTGACTGCGCTACTTGCAGGTTGAGGTTCGCAACGCCAACGTTGTTGGTGTTGGTCACGGTCGTCGTGGTCGTGTCAACGAAGCTCGCTGTGTTCGTCGAGTTGTTGCCAGAGTTGTTGATCGATGCCGCGTGGCCAGCGCTTGGTGCTGCTGCCGCAAGGGCTGCCGCGCTCGAGCCGCTGTTGCTGACGCTCACGCCTGTGCTTGAGTTGCTGCTGTTCGATGCTGCGCCTGTCGCTGCGCTGCCTGCGGAATTGTTGCCGCTGACAGAAGCCGCGCCGCTGCCTGCGCCCTGAGCGTTCAGGTTCAATACGCCTGCGTTGTTATTGTTCGTAGCGGTTGTCGTCTTGGTGCTTGTCGCGGTAATCAAGTTGTCCGCGTCGTTGCCGCTGTTCGTGATAGTGCCCGTGGTCGCACCAGCGAACCCACTGAGTCCAACAACCAGACCGAGTGACGTAACTGCTGCGCCTACTGTTTTTCGAATTTTCATTTTGCCCCTCCTTATAGGTTAAATGATTAGGTTATTGCTCGGGTGTTCGCCCGACCCTGGGGGACCGTGATCCGCCAGGGTCGAACGACCACACCATCGTTACTGGGTCGAAAAGTTCATGTTCACGCCATGAGACGTACTGCTCGACATGGTGGTCGACTGGCTGTTCGTCGACGAATAGGACTGCGCGGTCGAGCCGCTTTCTGACGACGTGTTCGTGGTGACCGTCACGTTCGTGGTGCCGTTCGCGTCGTTCGATATGTGCTGAACGGTGCCGTTTTGCGGCACGTCGATTTTTTGATCGTTGACCGTTACGGTCGTAGAAGTTGTAACGTTGGCATCGGGCGTAGACGCGTTCGCCGTGGAGTTGTCGCCGCTCACCGTAGCGCTGTCAGATTGCGGCGCATCATTAGTTATTGCCGTGTTGGTCAGCGTCGACGTCTGACCCTTTGCTTCGGTCACTTGCTGTTTTTGATCCGAAGCGACCAAAGCGCGGACTGACACGAATCCGAGTGTCGTGACGACGACGAGGCTTGCCGTCGCGGCGAACGCAAGCGCCCTGCGCTTCATAAGAAACGCCCGTACCGCTGCCGGATGTGGCATGACCCGAGCCAAGACCCTCCTGGCTGGTGACAAATAATCTCGCATACTATTTCCCCCCTGCAATGCCTTTGTTGTTCTTTGCTCTTTCAGCATAGTCTCAATGAACAGAAGTTTTTGTTAGAAATCTAACATACAAGCTTTATTAAACTTTTTAACAGATTCATAATGCTTATGTATGACATTAATTTTTATGCTTGTCATATATATTTTATTGATATATAAACAGACATAACATCTTTATAACGAGGGGAACAGTATGAGGAAATTAGCACGAATCATCAGCGCGGCAGTACTAAGCGTCGCATTTATCGGCACCGCAGCAAGCGCGCAAACGCCACCACCAAGCAGCACAACCTGTGATGGTAGCTTTACGATCGTAAATACAGGCAACAACTCGACGCAAGTCATCGACTGCGAAGCGAACACCACAGTAACGGTGAGCTGTACTAACAATGGCGCAGTAGTCAACTTCACAGATCAGAATAGCCAAAGCGGTAGCGCAAGCGTTACTGGCAACAATGCCGGTGGTTCAGCGGTAAGCGGTGGCGTAACGAACTCTAGCAGCACCACTACCGACCTAAGCTTTAATTGTCCTGTTACCGGCGGCGGTTCAACCAACCCAACACCAAGCGTCACGCCATCGCCAAGCACCACGCCAGTCGGAACGACGCCTAAAAAGCTCCCGAACACGGCTAGTGCTTCGACCGAAACCATTGTCGTCGCCAGCTTGCTTGCCGCAGCAGCGATCGTCGTGCTCAGCCGCGTCGCCGTCAGCGCGTACCGCCACTTCACCGTCAAATAAGGATCACAGGCCATGCTGAAACAGCTCCGATTCATAAGCAGCATCAGCATGCTCTACATCCTGACACTTGGGACGATAGGGGGAATCCTCTATTCGTCCCATTTGTTTGGCGAACCCGTATGGGCGACATCGCAGCCGACCGTAAATTACCAAAAGCCAGCTCCGTTACCACCTAAAATCATTTCAGGCAAACCTGTGCGACTTACGATTCCTAGCGCTGCTATCGACCTGCATATAATCGATGGCACGTACGACGAAGCGACAGAAGGCTGGACGCTGACCGACGACAAACTCCAGTTCGCGACGATGTCCGCGTCCGCGAACGATCACGCAGGCACCACGTTCGTGTACGGCCACGGTACCGACGCTGTTCTTGGGAAAATCGGCACGAACCGCCCGCCCGTTGGCACAACCGCCCAACTAGTGACTGACAACGGCCATACGTTCAAGTACGTATTGACCGAAACGAAAGACAACACGCCCGACGACGTAGCAATACTTGCCGACACCGCGTCCGGACCGCCACGCTTGGTCGTGCAAACCTGTACCGGCGCCTTTAGCCAGTGGCGCACCATGTTCGTGTTCGCGTTCGACGGAGTAGCGGGATGAGCATGCTTGCCTTCATCATTCCGTTACTGATCGCCGTAGCGTTCGTCTGTGTCGGCATCGCGCTGAGCGACGCACGGGAAGTGCACGTGCGCAGAGCGGTCAGCAAACACCCGAACGCCCGCCGTTGGCGCAGCAGGCCATCCTTGGAGGCCCCGGACGCGACCGCACAGCAACTTCGAACGGTTCGGCGGACATACCGGAACGTCGCGGCTCATAACGAAGCTGCCGTTTTGTCGCTTCATCTGCCGCCTGACACGGTGCCGCTTGACGGTTCCCTGCTTTTCGCGGCGCACGCCACGCAGTGCAGCCAGAACTTCCGAACCATGACCATCCCCGCCGCCGTCCGTCCGGAGTCGAACACAGCGGAACTCATGCGCTCATACAAAACAATGCTTACTATGCAGTTAGCCCTGGCGCGTGACGGGCTCGGCATCGCGCCGGTGGGCGGCCATCCGTACGTCGCCGTGCAAACGGCCAAAGAGTCATGGAAAACGGCCGTCTACGAAGCCGGCGCATTGATCGCGAGCGTCGCGGGGACCATATTATTCGTCGGATCGGTCGGCCTGGCTTTGCTTGCGTCGCAACCAGAGCTCCTCTTGGTACTGAGCGGTGGATTCAACGCCTGGGCGATTTGGTCCATCGGCCGCTATCCGGGCCTGTCTTTCGCTCAAAAACTCCGCTTTGCGGCGTTACTGCCGGCCGCCTACGCCTACCTGCTTGTCCGTTGCGCGAGCCTGCCCGCACGGTCGGCAACTCGCCTGCTCCGTCCGCTCGGTGCTATGATGAATACATAACCGGAGGAGCGACCATGACCGACAACAAGCATGATTTTAGCGACATGAAGGCAATCGTTTTTAACTGCACGCTCACCAAATCGCCCGAACCAAGCCATACTGATCGCCTCATTGGCATCAGCCGCGCGATCATGGACAAACAAGGCGTTAGCACCGAAGTGATCCGCGTGGTCGACCACGACATCGCCACCGGCATATACCCGGACATGCGCGAACACGGCTGGGACTCGGATGAATGGCCGGAGCTATATAAGAAGGTCCAGGCGGCCGACATCGTGATCATTGCCGGTCCCATTTGGCTGGGCGACAACAGCAGCGTGACAAAACGGGTTATCGAACGATTATATGCGAACTCGTCCGACCAAAATGACAAAGGCCAATACGCGAACTACGGCAAGGTCGGCGGCGCGCTGCTGACCGGCAACGAGGACGGCGTGAAGCACTGCGCTATGGATATTCTGTATAGCCTGCAGCACATCGGCTTTACTATTCCGCCCCAAGCCGATGCCGGCTGGATCGGCGAGATTGGCCCCGGACCAAGCTACGGCGACGACGTGGACGGCAAGAAGGTCGGGTTCGACAACGACTTCACGAACCGCAATGCCACGTTCATGACCTGGAACTTGCTCCACATGGCCAGACTGCTCAAGCAAGCTGGCGGGTTGCCTGCTTACGGCAACGTACGCAAAGACTGGGATGCCGGCGCGCGCTTTGACTTCGAAAATCCTGAATACCGTTAGGCGGCGCCACGGACGGCACCGTTTCGCCCGACAGCGTTACTCAACCACCCGATCCTGCACCAGCTGCAAGAGTTCCGGGTACGTTACCGCGCATATAGCAATGACGATCACGATGAGTAGCGGCACCACGAAAAAATTTTCGATTGCCCTTCCGGTAGTAATACGAAACCTGCGCAGCGGCGGAAAACCGAACTTGATCGGCACGGGCAGCAGCCACGGCACGCCCTCTTTGGTGAAACTGTCCATCACAAGGTGACTCAGCATGCCGATCATGAACGCCCACCACACGATAGTACTGTCGACGGATGGAAACAAGGGATGAATGAACACAAGAAGCCAGTTGACGACGAACCCGAGCAACGCGACGCCGATGAGTGAGTGCGTCAGGAACCTGTGCCCGCCCATTATGCGGCCAAAGAAACGACCAAACAGCTTGCCGAACGACACGTTCCTCCATAGCGGCGCGGTCGGCTGGTCGATGTCCGGCGCGATCGCGCCTAACTGATTCGCCACCAAAGCGGCGATGATTGTCGCCAGGCTCATAGGAGGCAACGGCGAAAGGGCTGCTACCGTGAGGAGCAGCCCGGTAATCGCCGCGAGGTCGTGCGTCCTTGCTATCACCGCTTAAGCATAGCAAGTTTCACGCGCGTTCGGAAATCAGACTTCGTCGCGGTTACGCGAAGCGATAGTGACCAGGCTGACGATCGCCCACGCGACCAACGCGTACACGATGATCGCCACGACGGAACTGACATCGACGACAGATGCACCGAACTGCGGAGTGTTGCCGAATATACCGTAGAACGGAGCGACGAAAAATCCGCTCACGCCGTAAATGAAATCGACGAACGCGCTACCCTGATTCGCCGCAAGCAGCAACAACACGAACCGAACGCCGATGAACGCTATGATAACGCCAACTATGAAATACGTCAGCCGCGCGACAAGCACCCCTGGACCGACAGCCCGCTCTTCTCGTTCGGTTACTTCATGGATTCGCTGCACATGACTCGTTGCCATCTTCATTCCTTCCTTTAGTTATGAAGAAAGTATACGCTCCGAACGCAAGCGGCGCTGTAAAAAAGATTACCAAACGAGATTAAATAACGAACCAGTTCGTGCCGTCAGATACCACTTCGGCCATGGTATCGGGCGAAACCGTGAACGTCGGGCCGCCGTTGATTGTCTGGCCACCTGTCGTCGAAATGGTCTTGTCGGTCGCGTCGACGTTCTTCACCGAGTACCTATTGACGTTGCCGACTCCCGTTGGCATGACGACAGATCCGCCAGGACCGATCAATATGACTTGGTCGATATTCGCGAATGCGGTATATGCGGACGTCGCGTACACACGGCGATCGAGCAACCTGCCGTCGACGCTGTAGCGCGTTTGCGGAACTTGGTAAGCGTTAAACTTGTCGGTCGGGCCGGTGCCAAGAAAATCGACGCGGTCAATGATGACGTTCCTGATGTTGTCCGCTCCGCCGACGTCGCTCAGAAGTCCGATTTGCCAGCCGGCGCCCGTGTCGGTGTCGGCAACGGTAATGTTACGGAGCACGATATTCTGAAGACGATAACTTGCCGACCTGCCGTTATACAACAAGACTGCGCCATGGTTCGTCGTTGGCGCGTCGACGTTGGCGTTTTTCACCTCGAAGCCGTCGTAAACGACGTCGTCCACTCCGTAAGTCACGTAACTCGGTTCGCAAGCGATGTATAGTGCCGCAGCCTGCGTAGTGTCGACTTTACCGTTGTAGTAACGTATGTTCTCACCCCCGACGACCGTGAAACCGCGAGCGTCGCTGTTCTGCGCGAACGAACCTATGTTGACGATGTTGGCGCAGCGGACGCCGTCTGCCTCATACGACACCACGGCGAACGAATCGTCACCGGTATCACGGCAATAGCAGGCGAGAATCGCTCCGTCTTGCACGCCCTCGGTACAGTGAATGCCGTCGGCACGCGTGTTGGATACCATGAACCGGCTGAGCGTGAAATTCCGCGCACCGCCACCCACGAACACACCTGACGCCGCAGACCCGTCGATCGTCACGTTATGTCCCGAGAAGTTATCGCCGGATATACGCAGCTTCATCTTTTCGTATTCCATCCAGCGCTGGGTCGTTGACTGCATCTTCAGCGTGATGTTTTCAAGTCTCACATGATTGCCGGACACCCACACTGCCGACAGTTCTTCGTCGGTCGCCAGCAGCGTCCCTCCGCCGATCACCTGCACGCTGTCAACGGAAATAGTAAGGACTTGCGAATGCGCGTAGGATTTCGCGGGATCAAGAAAAACGATTTTGCCTTCCGCGTCGTCGAACATGTTTTGCAGCGACGACGTGTCGTCCGCTACTCCGTCGCCGACAGCGCCGTACGATTCAGGCGTCAGAAAGCCGGCATTGCCGGTAATGTCGCTCAGCATCGCAAGCGTACCCGATTTGTCAGGAACGGTCAGTACGCTCGTGTTGCCGATCGTCACTCCGGAAAGCTGGAACCTGGCTCGCCTGCCGGTGTTGCCATCATCTTGCAATAACAAGTGATTGTCTTTGATCTTGACGCCTTCGGCATCAATAACGACTCCTTCGGTTGGCGCGTCCGACTGAATAACGAAGGGCGTTCGGTTATGCGTGGAATCATAGACAGCAAACGTGCCGCCGCTATTGTTGGTAAGCCCATACACCTGACCGTTCTCGTTGTTAAGCGTCACTAGCGCCGTGTTGCCCGTGCCGTTCGTCGGCGTCACGTACAATTCCTTGGCGTACGTCAGCACGCTGAAGGTCTTTTGCCCAGTGATCGTTTCGGTACCCGCCAAATGCACTACGGCGTTGTCGTTCGCCTTGGCCGTAAGCGCCGTCGTCAGGTTCGTGACGGCTGCCTGGGGAATGTTCGTAAGGGTATTGTCGCCGCCGTTGATGGTCTTGCCGGTCAGCGTTGCCGTGGCGCTGTTTTTGGTGGCATCGCTTGTGTTGTCGACGTTCCCAAGCCCGACGTCACCCTTTGCCAGCGAAAGCGTTGCCTTTGCTGCGGTCGCATCCGCGCCTGCCGCGATGACTGCCGGCTTGTTCGTGATCGTGCTCCAATCAGGCGTTCCGGCCACGGCATTGAGCTTGATCTGCGCGCCCGCCGCGAGCATGGATTCTTGAACCGCGCCATTTTTTATGGATCCGTCACTGTTGTGCGACTGCGACAAATAATCATTGAGGACATCACCCCACGTACCGTTGTCGCCGCCAGGCTGCGGAAGTCGCGCCATACCTACTTGCTCCTCGTGTTTACTGTTGTAACGCTTATGCTGCTTACAGTATACTGCAAAACATGGAAAAACTCACTCGTCGGGTCGGCGGCATACTCGGAACGCTCCGTGCCGAATACTGGCAGGTATACAACCGTTACTTCGCCAGCTACCAACGGTTCAGCGGCGACGCCCGCGAAATATCCCAGCAGGTGCTCGACGGACTATGGGAAGGAACGTTCTACCGCACCAGTCTCGGGCACTTCGACTTCTTCTGGATGCGCGATTTTGGAACCGTCGCCGAATCGCTGACCAAGCTCGGTCACGGCGAGCGGGTGCGACATACTTTGTCATGGGCGTTGTATCATTACCAACGTGCCGGCGAGGTCACCTTATGTATCGACAAAGCCGGCCATACGTTCAACGCGCCGGCAAAACGTAGCGTCGACGCGCTGCCGTGGCTGCTGCATAGCATAGTCGTGAGCGACTACGAACTGAACAACATGGAGCGCCGGTTTTTGGAGCGGCAATTACGCGGCTATTGCAAACGGTTGCTCGACCACAAAACGGGCGATCTGAAGACAGGCATCCGTTACGCCGAGCTACGCGACGCAGTGAACTACGACCGCAGCGCCTATGCCATCACGCTCATCGCCCGCATGGCGAAATGCGTCGGCATCCTCAAGCTGAACGGCTTCCCCTACCCGGAATCACAGTATCGAGACACATTGCTGCATCACTACTGGAACGGCACGTACTTCATGGCCGACCACGTAACGAACGTCTGGAGTTCGGAGTGCGGACTGATGCCGTTTTACCTAGGTATCATTGACGACAAAGAAAAGGTAAACCGTACGCTGGACTACATCAACCGGGCAAAACTGAACAAACCGTACCCATTGCAATATTGCCAGCACCAAGAACTTTTCCACTTCCGCCCAGGCATGGGGCCGCATATCATGCCGAACTACACCGGCACGTCCATATGGTCATGGCACGGCGCCTGGTATTTGCACTTGCTCAAGCGCAACAAGCGGCCGGAATACAAAGAGCAGTACGAGAGTTTTTGCGCAATGATCGAACGGCACGGCACCTACCCAGAAATGATCCAGTCGGACGGCACGTGGTACAAAGCGCCGTTTTACAATGGCGACCCTGGCATGGTCTGGGCGGCAATATTCTTGGAACTGCCGGAACCCAAATAGTCCGTTTCTCTACGTTCGGTTTACTCTTCTTCGTTCGGAACACGCATGCGGTGGACACGCTCATTGAACCCGTTAGCGAGCGCGATCATCCCCAAGGGAGTTTTCATGTTCTCCTTGCCAACTCCAAGCGCCTCTCCCACGGGCGCGCTGTATTCAGCCCCCAGCGCTTCGGCTATGTTCGCGTTACTCAAACTTTTTTCTCGCTCGGTCATAAAACGTCTCCTTTCTACCCATTATACCAATGGGTACCGTTCGACCCTATCATCATTGATACTTAATAGAAAATATGTTATAAATAATGCAATTCCCTGCTATGCGGCAGGGTGGTCGCGAGCAGTCGCGAACGACGGACAATCGCCGAGCCTTATCGGCACGCACGAAAGGACGCATATGCGTTTCACAACGACGATCGACAAGCTGAATGTCGTCAACGGACCTGGGTCGACGGAAGTCGCGACCGCGGCCATCAACCTGATGGATTCATACATGAGACTCGGCAGGTGGAGCGCGGTCGTATGGATACACTTCACCGTGCAGGACCCGCAGAACCCCGGGCAAACCGTAACCAAACGACTGAAGTGCCGGCAGATCGGCGTGTCGACGACCAAGTTCTTCTACGCGTTCCGCGGCGAGCTCGAAGGCCAGCCGGTCATTGTGCACTACGCGTTTCACAAGCGCTCTATGAAGATCTGCGGCGAAATCGTCGACGATCCGGAGCCGCTCAGCGAGTCCATCAGCTATGCACGGCTGGTGCCGAAAAGCGACAGCGAGCGCTTGAATGAAGAATGCGCGATACTCATGTCGCACGACGACATCGGCAACAAGATGGGATAAGCCCCGCCAACCAAAAACCCCGGCCAAGCGTCGGGGATTTCAATTGCGTCATATTCATTGCTCATATATTGACATACCGTTGATAAAAATGCATAGTATTATAAGCCATGCGCCCGTATGGCCGCTGCATCGTCAGCGTGACATTACCGGCAAGACCGGTATTCACCTGGGAGAAACAATGAGCGAAATCTGGGACGGCATCAAGTCCCAACCTTCTACGGTCAAGGTATTCGCGGGCGGGTCGTTCGCGGTACTGTTTGTCATCCTGCTGTTCGCAGGGGCTGGGTTCTTCTCGTCACTGCTCGGCGCCACATGCGCCTCGATCATTCTGACGGCAGGGTTGATGGCCCGCTCACAGTGACGATATCGGCCACAAAATAGGCTGAGTCCGCCAACCAAAAACCCCGGCTACGCGCCGGGGTCTTTCAGTTTCAGCGAGCCTATTTTTCGCTCTTGCTCTTTTCGTCGACGACTTCGCCCTCTACCGGCCCGTCGTCCTTCTTGCCATCACCGTCTTCGGAAGCAGGTGCGTCTTCCTTGGCAGCAGCCTCGTACATCTTGGCACCGATCGGCATGATCTTGTCGTTCAGCGCTTTGACCGCGGCTTCAAGCTCGTCTTTGCTGGCGTCGGTGTTGTCTTTGACCTTCTTCGCTTCTTCCACGGCTTCCTTGATGACTTTCACGTCGTCTTCGGAAATCTTGTCCTTGTATTCATCTGGCATCTTTTCCGCTTGGTAAATGCCGTTTTCGAGCTGGTTGCGGACATCGACCGCTTCGCGCTTCTTCTTGTCTTCGTCGGCATGCAGTTCGGCTTCTTTTTGCGCCTTTTCGATGTCTTCCTTGCTCATATTGCCGGAATCCTGAATGGTAATCGACTGCTCTTTGCCCGTGCCTTTGTCTTTGGCGGTCACGTTCAGAATACCGTTCGCGTCCAGGTTGAAGGTGACTTCGATCTGCGGCACGCCGCGAGGAGCCGGCGCGATGCCATCCAGAATGAAACGGCCAAGCGATTTGTTGTCGGCGGCCATTTCGCGCTCGCCTTGGAGCACATGAATTTCCACTTGCGGCTGGTTGTCGGCAGCAGTACTGAAGGTTTCCGACTTGCTCGTTGGAATCGTCGTATTGCGTTCGATCAGCTTGGTACTGACGCTACCCATGGTTTCGATGCCAAGGCTAAGCGGTGTCACGTCGAGGAGTAATACGTCTTTGACGTCACCCTGCAGCACGCCACCCTGGATTGCCGCGCCGACCGCCACGACTTCGTCAGGATTCACGCCCTTCAGCGGGTCCTTGCCAAAAATCGCTTTGACCTTTTCGACGACTGCCGGCATGCGGGTCATGCCGCCAACCAGAACGATTTCGTTGATGTCGCCGGCCTTCAGGTCGGCATCCTTGAGCGCCTTCTCGACAGGCTGCGCCAATCGATCGATAAGATCCTTGACGAGCTCTTCGAGTTTCGCGCGGGTCAGCTTGTATTCGAAATGCTTTGGGCCGTCGGCGTCAGCGGTGATGAACGGCAAGTTCACTTCGTATTCGCTGGTGCTCGAAAGTTCTTTCTTCGCTTTTTCGGCCTCGTCCTTCAGGCGCTGCATGGCGGCTTTGTCGTTCTTGAGGTCGATACCTTCTTCGTTCTTGAACACGTCGAGGAAATGGTTCACGATACGGTTGTCGAAGTCTTCGCCGCCAAGGTGCGTGTCGCCGTTCGTCGAACGGACTTCGAACACGCCGTCGCCAAGCTCGAGGATAGACACGTCGAACGTGCCGCCACCAAGGTCGAACACGGCGATCTTTTCGTCTTTCTTGCTTTCGAGGCCATACGCAAGGGCTGCCGCGGTCGGCTCGTTGATAATACGCTTGACCTCAAGTCCGGCGATCTTGCCGGCATCCTTGGTAGCCTGCCTCTGCGAGTCATCGAAGTACGCAGGAACGGTAATAACCGCTTCGGTGACCTTTTCGCCCAGGAACGCTTCCGCGTCGGCCTTGATTTTACTGAGAATCATCGCGCTGACTTCTTCTGGCGTATAGTCCTTGTCGCCCATCGTTACCGCGACGCCATCGCCCTTCTTGACGATCTTGAACGGCATGATGTCGATGTCCTTCTTGACTTCGTCATCGCTGAATTTGCGGCCGATAAGACGCTTGACTCCGTAAATCGTGTTTTCGGCATTCGTCACGCGCTGGCGCTGCGCCACTTGGCCCACCAAACGGTCGCCTTTTTTGTTGATAGCCACGACCGACGGCGTAGTACGGTTGCCTTCGGCATTAGCGATGACTTCCGGCTTGCCAGCGAGCATGTACGCGACGGCGCTGTTCGTGGTACCAAGGTCGATTCCTATGATTTTTCCCATATATATACCCTTTCGTTAAAGAATTGTCTGAAGTTCTGTATTCATTCTAGCACTCTAGTGGGTAGATTGCCAATAGGTTCAGTGTAAAAAATTAGCACTCTTATGTCAAGAGTGCTAATTAAGTGATAATCGTCGGTATATTTAGCTGGTTTTTGCCGTTGGCTTTTCGCCACCGTACGCAGACCCACCGTAGCCGACAGACGACTGACCTGCCGCAGGCTTTTGGTTCAAAAGACGCAGCGCGGTACCGGCACCGGTGAGGGCGACGACGCCTACCGCCACGTGCTTTATAAAGTCCTGACGATCCATCTTCTTGTTTAGGATTGCGTTGACCTGTGCTTTGATTGCCATGGTATTCTCACTCTTTTTTTGTTTTTATGAATTGCTGAACTCTATTTAACACAACCGGTTTCAAATAGTCAAGCGGGTGAACGCGCATAGAGCACGCCGGCGATCGAACGCGTCGGCATTGGGCGTTCAGGCACGGCACGCTCAGGCACGGCGATCTCTTCGGGGCGGGGCCGCGGCAGTCGCACGATACCATCCGTCGTTTTGGGTGCTACCGTTACTTTTATAGGTACCTTCTTCGCTGGCGACGCCTTTTGCTCAGGCTGAGGGCGCATCGTGACCGAGCCCGTATGCAAATCGTCGATGATAGCGGCGAAGAAGTCGTTCTCCTCTTCCGCTACGACCTTCTTAGCTGTTTCCAACTGGGCAGCTCGAGCGGCGGCATGTTGCTTCGACGTACGCGCCTTGGCTTTGCGATTAGCCGAAGCGTGCCTGACGAATACCGCGATAACGCCGACTTGATAAATTGCGATGATCGGTACGGCGACGATAGCCATATTGAACGCGTCGGGCGTGGGGGTGATGATTGCCGCCACGATCGTCGCGCCGATTATGACGAACCGCTGCGTAGAGAGGAGTGAACCCGGAGGAAACGGTTTTACGTGGTCGAATATGAAAAGGAGTAGCGGCAACTGGAACAAAAGCGCCAACCCTAACACGTATGCCACGACGAAGTTTAGATACGACTCAGCCGTGAGACTCGGCGTCACGGCGTCCCCGGCAAAAGTCGCCAAAAAGTCCAGCGCGGCCGGTATGGTAACGAAATACCCGAACGCGGCCCCACCGGAAGCTAGCAGTACCGATATGAACATGAAGGCGATCAGCAATCGCCGCGACGCGCTCTTCAGTAGCGGCTGCACGAAGCGGTACACCTGGTAAATAATTACCGGTATGGTGAACAGCACTCCGAAATAAATGCAGAGCGTGAAAATGAAGCTAAAACCACCCCCGGGGGTCAGATACACGAGTTTCTGACCGTGCAACGGTGCCATGGTAACGGCTATCAGGGCATCCTTGAATTGGAATCCTATGGCCGATACGACGATTATCGTGAGAACTACCCAAAAAAGTCTCGAACGAAGTTCGTATATGTGCTCAAGAAATGTCAGTTCCGTTGCTTTTTGGTCGTGATTATTCGCTTTTCGCGGTTTCTGAGTTCGCCGACTTGTTTGCATCGCCGTTCATACCCTTGCGAAGCTCTTGTAGTGACGTGCTGACGCTCCGTGCGAGCTCAGGCAGTTTCTTGCCGCCGACAAGCAGCAGGACGACTAACAGAATAATAATTAGTTCTGGTGTTCCCAAATTTGGCATTATTTATGTTCCTCACTTATGTTACCCTTCCATACTATACCGTTTATGCTACTATAGCAATAGGAGAATATTCAAAAAACAACAAACTTATGGCCACGGCAAATTACAACTGTACGAACAGTAGCGACAACGCCTACGGAGCGGGATCCTTCGGTACGTGTACCGGCCAAACGGTCGGAGCGCCAGATACCGGCGTCTTCCAGCAAATGGTCAGCGGCGGCAGCTTCACGGTCATTCTACCGCTCGCGGCAGCGATTATCATTACGGTCATCGCGACCATTGTCATAAAGCTTCGTAACAAAAAAGCGGCGAACTAATCGCCGCTTTTTACCTGCAAACCAGGTACTACTGGCTTGTTTTTCGTTTGAACAACCACGCGGCGATCGGCATCGCGATCACGAGCGTCGCGACCGCCCATATCACGGACATCAAGCCATGTTCGTCCATCGGCGTGCCGACCATGAGCGACCGGACCGCTTCGACGAAATGAGTGATCGGGTTGTTCTCGGCGAATGGCCGCAGCCACTCGACCAGCGAACCGGCAGGTACGAACGCGCCGCTCGCGAACGTCAGCGGAAATATAAGCACGAACGTCAGCCACTGCACGCCTTCGACGCTCTTCGCGAGTACGCCGACGATAGCGGCCAGCCATGAAAACGCGAGAGTGAACAGAAGAAGCAGTCCGGCTATAAGCAGCCAATCAATGAAACTGGCACTGCTTCTGAACCCAAGCAGCAGACCGGTCAAAATCATGACGACGGTCGAGATGGCATTCCGGAAAACGTCCGATACCACATGACCGTTCAGTACCGCGAGGTTCGACATCGGCAGACTCCGGAACCGATCAACGATACCACGCTGCATGTCGTTCGTAATCGCGATGGCGGTCGTGGTCGAGCCGAACGCGACGGTCTGGATGATGATACCCGCCATCAGGAACTCCAGGTAATCAACTCCTGGCGGCAACGAAAGCGCGACCGCGCCACCGAACACCGCGGCGAACAGCACCAGGAACATGATCGGCTGGAAGAACGTACCAAGCAGTTGATCGGTGTTGCGAACGATATGCGTGCTGCTCCGCTTGATCATAATGAGCGAATCAACGATACTGAGCCACAACCGAGGCTTTTTTTCGAATTCGAGTTGCGTCGCCATTAGTTCTTCCCCTTCTTCGTTTTACCCGTTATCGACAAGAACACGTCGTCGAGCGTCGGTTTGTGCACGGCCATGCTGTCGAATCGTAACTTGTTCTTTTGCAGGATATCGAGCACCTTGCGTACGTCCGCGTTCGTGTCTTTCAGAATGATCGTGACTGATTTGTCGTCCTTGTTGGTTTCTTGAACCGATTTGCCAAGCACATCCACGGCTTTCTTGTATGCCGCGGCACTGCCGAACGTCAATTCAAGCCTGTCGTGACCAACCTTACCCTTCAGTTCCTTGGCCGTTCCTTCGGCGATGACTTTGCCGCCATCGATGACGATGATTTTGTCGGCCAGCTGATCGGCTTCCTCGAGGTACTGCGTCGTGAGCAGAATGGTGGCGCCGTCCTGCTTGAGTTTATTAATGATTTCCCACATGGCAATGCGCGAACGGGGGTCGAGGCCCGTCGTCGGTTCATCAAGGAATATGATCGGCGGCGTCGCGATAAGACTTACCGCAAGGTCCAGGCGGCGTCGCATGCCACCGGAATACGTTTTCGCGGGCCTGTTCGCCGCTTCTACCAAATCAAACTCCTCAAGGAGCTCCTGTGCGCGGGCCTTCGCACTGACAGCCGTCAAATGATACAGCCGGCCCATCATGACCAAGTTTTCGCGCCCCGTGAGCATTTCGTCTACCGCCGCCGACTGGCCGGTCAGGCCTATGACGCTGCGCACTTCGTCGGCTTGCTTCTTGACGTCGTATCCTTCGACGCTCACCGTACCGCCGTCAAACCCAAGAAGAGTCGAGAGAATCCGTACCGTCGTGGTCTTGCCAGCGCCGTTCGGACCAAGCAAAGCCAGCATGGTACCGCGCTCTACCTTCAAAGAAATACCCCGTAGCACTTCGTGTTTGCCATATGACTTGCGCAGGTTTTTCGCCTCTATGGCGAACTTGGACTGTGGCACGTTTGTCTCCTTGCTTATCTATTCAGTTTATCATCAGCACGACTTATTGTCGCGTGACCTTGACCATCGCATGGCGAATCGGCAAGCCCGAAAGCGTATAGCCTGCTTGCAGTTCTTCAGCAATGACTTCTTTTTCACCCTCAGCGTCCTCATCAAACTGGATCGCTTCGTGCAACTCTGGGTCGAATGCCGTTCCAGGCGTCGCGTCGATACGTCGAAGGCTCAAGGCGTCAAGTGATTTCTCCAGGTTCTTTACCAAGCCCGTCACGCTCTGTGCCCATTTGTTATTGGCAAGTTCGGCCGGTTGATGAGCAATCGCGCGCTCGATGTTATCGATGACCGGCAACAGCTTAAGTATGGCGCCTGATTGGCCTGCGCTTCGTGCCGCGGCGGTCTCCTGCTCCACGCGTTTGCGGTAGTTCTCGAAATCCGCGCGAGTCCTTTGCAAGTCGGCGGTCAGTTCGGCGACCTGCTGTTCCAATTCTTCTTCTTTCTTATTCTTCGGCATAATGCTCCTTAAAACAAATTCCCAATGGCATTGATGATACTCACGATGACGTCACCGATCGCGTTGACGATCGCGACGATAGCCCCGACGATAGCGTTGATGATCGTCGTGGCGAAGTCCGTCAGTTGCTTGATGATATCCACTACAACACCTCCTCGAGCATGGCGCCGGCATGGCGAACCAATCGCATGACTTTGCCGTAACTCTGCCTGGTTGGGCCAAGCACGCCTATGTAACTGTTATCGCTGTACGGCGAACGGAACCGACTGACGATCAGCGTCACGCCACTCGTTTTACCGATGGGGTTCTCGCTGCCGATGAACACGTTCAACGGTTCGTTCGGTGCCGCTTCGCGCAGCCATGGCTCCAGGTTATCGAGCAGCCGAGCGACCGCTTGCACATGATTGCCCTGCATAAACTCCGGTTGGCTGAACAAATTGCCGATGCCGTTCATGTACAGTTCGTCGCCAATGGTCGCGAGACCAAGGTTGTGCGTTAGCTCCACAAGACTGTCGACGGCGCTGCGGATCGCGCGGTCAGCCCGGTCGCCGTGCGTGTTCACGCGGGCCTCGATCGCTTTTGTACCGCGGTCCAGCTGCAACGGCTGATCGGCCTGCGCCTCATTGATGGCGTTCACGTAAAAGCGGTAGCCCGTATCGGTAGGAATACGTCCGGCGCTGGTGTGCGGTTGCGTAATGAACCCGAGTTCTTCGAGCCGTGCCATTTCGCTGCGAATGGTCGCGCTCGATACGTTGAACAGTTTCGCGAGCGTCACGCTGCCAACCGGTGACGCGACCTCCGCGTATTGTTCGATAATTGCCGCAAGAATCTGGATTTGACGCTCTGTCATACGTTCAGTATAGCGCAGTTTTGGCACTCATGCAATTTGAGTGCTAGTCAGTTTTGCCGAGACGCCAAACCAGTGCGCAAGTCCGCCAGTAGCTTTTCTGCCCATACGCGGAACGACGTATCGATCGTCGTGAACTCGTCGTCATGATGAGCGATGTTATTGACCGCCTTGATCGCTTCGTCGAGATTTTCGTTAACGACGAAGTGATAGTACGGCTTCGCAAGCGCCTCTTCGAGTTCCGCGATCGCCGCGTGCATGCGACGTTCCATGTCGGCAGGGTCGGCACCTGCTTGCCCGTAGCGCACATGAAGCCGGCGTTGCCACTCATCGTAATTTGGCGGCAAGATGAAAATAGCAATGACGGACGGCGAGATTTCCTTGTACTCCGCGACACCCTGCACGTCCAGGTCGGTCAAAGCGATATGGCCGTCATCATATGCTTTTTGTATTTCGGCGATGCTCGTACCGTACACGTTGCCACTGTACATTTTGGCTTCGATGTATTCCTGGCTGTCGATCATGACATTTGCCGTCGCTTGATCGATAAAATGGTAGTCGACACCGTCTTGCTCCATGACGCCGTTATTATTGCGAGGCGGACGGGTCACGTGCGAAACGATATGATGATAATCACCCGTCTCAAGCAAACTGTGCTTGATCGTGTCTTTGCCCGCGCCGCTCACGCCCACGAGCAGGACGATCTTCGTTGAACGCACCAGTTCGATTGCCGAGTCGCTAATCTTGTAGCTATCTATTTTATCCTTGAGTTCCATAGGTAGAGTATACGTTAATCCCGTTTTAATAGCACCGTGAAGGCTTCGCTCGGTATGTCTACCTTGCCGAACCGCTTCATGCGCTTCTTGCCTTTTGCCTGTTTGGCGAGCACTTTCTTTTTGCGGCTCACGTCGCCGCCGTACAGGCCGGTCGTCACGTCTTTGCGGTATGCGCTCAGGTCCTCGCGGGCAATGAATCGTCCGCCGATCGCCGCTTGTAGCGCTACCTGAAAGTTTTGCCTTGGTATGACTTCCTTCAGCTTTTTGACGACCGTCCTGCCGACGCCATCCGCTTCGCTGCGATGCATCATGATACTGAGCGAGTCGACCATTTCGCCTGCCACGTAAAAGTCCACGCGTACCAAGTCTTCGGCGCGGTAATCATCGAGTTCGTAGTTGAACGAGCCATAGCCGCTCGTCACGGACTTGAGTTGGTCGTAAAAATCGGTCAGCAAGTTCGCCAGCGGCGCCTCGAAGCTAATGAGCGCGCGTTCGTCGATGTAACTAAGATTCTTTTGGCGACCGCGCTTGCTCACGATCAGCTGGATGACCGACCCTATGTAATCCTGAGGAACGACGATTTCGCCCTTGATCCACGGCTCGCGGATCTCGCTGATTTTGCTGACGTCTGGCAGCTCGCTGGCAGATTTTATGTCGAGCTCTTCACCCTTGCTCAGCGTCACTTGGTAATCGGTACTTGGATTCGTGACCACGAGGTCCAGGTTGTACTCGCGCTCCAGGCGCTCACGAATGATATCCATATGGAGCAAACCAAGGAACCCGATACGAACGCCAAAGCCGAGCACTGGTGAATTTTCGGGCTCGAACTGCAGGGCGCTGTCGCTTAGGCTGAGCTTTTCGACAGCCTCCTTAAGATCATTGTAATCCTCGTTGCTTACCGGAAAGAACCCGGCGTACACGAACGGCCGTACGTGCTGGTAGCCAGGCAGCTGTTCGCTGGCATGGCGACGCTTGACCGTCACGGTGTCGCCCACGCGGGCGTCGCGGGTCGTTTTGAGGTTCGTCACGATGTAGCCGATCTCACCCGTGGCAAGCTCCGTGCCGGGCTGCATGACCGGCGACAGCGCGCCGACTTCGAGTGCCAAACCGTTCGCGCCGGTAGCAAGCATCTCGATGGTATCGCCCTTTTTAATACTGCCATCAACCGTTCTTGTATATAGGATCACGCCACGGTAATCATCGTAATAGCTGTCAAAAATAAGCGCGCGGGTCGGGTCGGTCTCGTTGCCGGCAGGCGGAGCGATTTTCTCGACAACCGCGTCGAGCACCTCGGGAACGCCCTCGCCTGTTTTCGCGCTGATCTTCAGGATGTCGGACTCGTCGCAACCAAGCAGGTTGATAATTTCCGCGCTCACGCGTGGCACGTCGGCGGCAGGCAAGTCGATCTTATTCAGTACCGGAATGATCGTCAGGTCGGCGGCAAGTGCCAAATACACGTTCGCGAGCGTTTGCGCCTGGATGCCCTGGCTGGCATCAACGACCAAAATCGCTCCTTCGCACGCGGCGAGCGAGCGACTTACTTCGTAACTGAAGTCGACATGACCGGGTGTGTCAATCAGATTCAGCTCGCAGTCTTTGTATGCCATGCGCACGGGAGCCAATTTGATGGTAATGCCCTTTTCGCGCTCCAGGTCCATGCTGTCGAGCAACTGCGATTTCATGTCGCGCTTACTGACGGTGCCGGTTATTTCCATCAAACGATCGGCAAGCGTGGACTTGCCGTGATCAATATGAGCAATGATGCAGAAATTGCGGATGTGTGATTGATCCATAAACTGTGATTACTATACCAGAAAACAGAGGTCGAGACAACTATCTATCGGCTACGTTGTAGCCACTGACGCCAGGCGAACCAAATTGACCACCCGAATAAATATGCTTAAATACCGCACCAGGGTACGGGCCTGGGGTTCCTATGAGCCCTCCACTGTCCGTCCAGGACAATGCAATAGGCGAACCGTTCTTATGTACCGTATATGTATAGATTCCTCCGGATACAGAAGGTACGAGAGAAATCGTATTACCCGCAGCAATGAAATTACCACTTAGGGTCGCCCTTGATGCGCGTACGCCGCTTATGTGCGTTTCTATGGCAGCGGGTTGAGAATTACCATGAAAAAGACAGTAAATAACCTTGCTGCCAGTCGCGTCGCTCATAGCCGCACCGATACCACGGTCGGTCGAGCTCAAGCCGCCATTCGTGACGGTTGAAATATAAATCGGTGTCTCCATTTGGAAGCCCCATTGGGTAAGCGTGAAGTATGTTCCATTGCTCGTTGAACTATTACCTTCGCGCAGGATGCCGCTCGCGACAGTCGTACCACCCGCTCCTGTGGTCAGCGCAATGTCAGTTAAGCCCGCGGGTTTTGTCGTGCCAGAAAACGTAAAGCTCATCGTTTTCTTTGGTGCGCCCATCATAGTCGTTCGCGCAAAGAACATTACGGCGTGAAACCTTGCACGTACGAACCGTACCAGCTCGTACCGTCAGCAAAAAAGGTTAGAATATCCATTTTGCCGGCAGCCGCGGTAATTATAGGCGCGCCAGCGCCGGGCCACTTGACACCGGTAAACGTCGCTGTACCATTGCCTGTTGACGCAGCCTGCTTGAGCATCAGCGTGAACGATTTGCCAGCAGTCGCGACTGGCATCGTAAACGTACATGCTGTTGACGCCGTTAACGTTGCGGTTTGCATGGTGCCGCTCGTCAGTGACAACGTGCTTGTCGTCGTCACCGTGCCTATTGCCACAACACCTTCGGTATAGTTGTTGACCTGAGGTTCTGTAAGCGTCTTATTCGTTAGGGTCTGTGAGTCCGTCGTGCCGACAATAGCGCCCGACGGAGCGGTTGTCGTGCCTAGGACGCCCGACGTCAGCGTCGCGATACCCGAACCTGTCGCGCGCTTGAGCGTTTTTCCACCCGTTCCTGAAAAAATCGCGACTTCGCTATCGACGGACGTCGCCGTGTTCGTCGACGCGTCACCCACGCCCGACACCGACGTCCAGTTGCCGTCACCCCGAAGAAAGGTAGTCGTGTTGGCCGTGCCGGTCGTCTTCAGCGCGCTCATCGGGACGTTCGAAAGCGGGTTGTTGTCGCCGTTGATCGATTTGTTGGTGAGCGTCTGCGTGTCTGTCGTGCCGACGACCGTTCCTGATGGCGCCGCGATGGTCGCGATCGTGCCGAGTCCTAGCGTCGTGCGCATGGCTGAAACGGAGGTATCGTCGAGCAGCGAGCGAGCCGTCGAAGTGATGTCAGTCACCGACGCCGTACCGGAACCGGTGAAGTACGGCAGTTTGTCGGCCGCGGATGTCACGCCCGCGATAGCACTAAGGTTCGTGTTGTACGCCTGCACGTCCGTGCCGATGACCGTACCGATGACCGCTCGCGCCGCTGCCTCGTCGGCCGCCGTCAAAAGGTTTTGGCCGACGACGGTCGAGTCAAGGATGTGATTAGCATACACCTGCGCGTAAATGTTCCTGACCGCCCAAAAATCACCGGCGGCTATATATTCCCACTCCACGAAGGAAATGATAGTCGTCGAGAAATCGAATATGAGCCTGCTCGTTTCGCCGGATCCGTCAAAATCAAGCTCCGCTGAACCGCCAGCGCTCAGCGTGATCGTGTTCGAAAGGCTTGCTCCGGCAAGCCGTACGCCTACCTTCGTCCCGTTGGCAGGTGTCGTTGGGAGCGTGATCGTTATGGACGCGAGCGCGCACGATGCCTGCACGTACTCATTCGGTGCCGCCGTGTAATTACTCGTCTTCACGTCCGTGACGGTCATGTTGCCCGCCACAGAGTCAGCATACGCCTTCACCGCCGCCGACGTAGGGATGGTCGTGTCATTGTCGTTTGACGCGATACCTTCGGCTTCGGTAACGACCGCGCTCGCCTTGAAGTTATCCACTTCCACATTGCTCAGCGTGTTGCTGTCGGCATCGATCGTCTTGTTCGTCAACGCTTGCGACACGCCGGTACCGACCAGCGTCGTCGTCGCGTCGGGAAGCGTGTAGGTGCGCGACGTACTCGTAGTATTGCCTGCAAGGTCAAACCTACCTTGCTTTGTCGGATCCGCAAGGTTGACCATGGTAAAGTAGCTGTCGTCAACGAATACGCCACCTGGATTGATGACAAGCGCCTGATCGGGAGAATCGGCCTGCACCGAGATTGGCGCTTTGGCCGCCGTATTATCCCAGAGCGCCCATGTACCTCCAGAGTTGTTGGTGCTTTGCCACACCTGGCCGTTTTCGTTGTCGAGCGAGAACGCTGCCGTATTGCCAGGACCGTTCGTCGGCTGGATCCACATTTCTTTGGCATAGGTCATCGATTCGAACGTCTTGACGCCACTGATATTCTGATCGCTCGCGTCATTCAACAGTTCTGAATCGGCATCAGGCAGCGCGTACGTACGGGTCGTCCCTGTCGTAAGACCGGAAAGTTGGAATCGTGCTTGCTTGGTCGCGTCGCCGTTGTCCTGGAGCGTAAAGTTAGAGTCATGCAGCGTCACGGTATTGGTATTATCGAGCACTTTGCCAACGATCGAAGCCGTCCAAGCAGGGATACCGCTTGCGACCGTCAGGATGTCGCCCGCGCTCCCTACTCCAAGCCGCGTAAAATACCCACTGGCATCACGGTAATAGATGTCACCAGCAGCTCCTGATGCGTCGTTATAGATCGCGATTTTTTTGCGTGTCGAACCAGACGTCTGCGTCGCGTAAAAGTGATCGCCAGCAAACTCGACAGCACCGGCTTCCGGGGTGCTCAGTAAGGTTCCTGTCGTGAACTTCAGCGGGGCGGTTCCCGCGGTTGCCGTGCCCGCCTTGATAGTGATTTTTTGATGGCCGCCGTTGTCAGGATTGTCGGTATCGTCGTTGAAGTGTTCCTTCATCAGGTACTGACGAATGATATCACCCCAGACGCCGTCGTCGCTGTCAACGATAGGTAATCGCTGCGGATACATGCCTACGCCCCGAACTTACGCGAACCGAAACCGTCGCGCCCTTTCGTTTGCTTGCGCATGGCCGTACGCGCACCATCCGTCACGTCGGTTTGTTTCGACAACAACGAAATGAAATTCGTCACGCCGAGTAACGCCAATGTGCCCGTTCCCATGAGCCGCAAAAACTCCTTGCGCGTCATGGGCGTCGATAACGCTTGCTTGACCTGCTTCATACACCCCTATCTTCTGCTAGAGAGTATATAGTAAAATAAGCAGTAGAACAATAATATTACCCCTGTTTTTTGATTTTTATGAACCGCCTTAGGACCATTCCCATTCAGCCCCGCACGACCGTGCGCTTTGTCGTATCGGCGCTGATTGGCATTCTGACCGCGCTTTCGTTCGCGCAAGGCTATGCGGCGGCGTCGCCCTTTGGCGCCGGGCTCTTCGGCGAGGACGTGCCGTTCGGGTCGATGACAAGCATTTCCATAGCTACCGATGGCAACGTGGCGATCATCGCTGCGCCAAGCGGATCGACGTTCAATGGCCAGGGTTCTCACACCCTCACGGTTACCTCCACGGACGTCGTCGGGTACGAGCTGTACACGAAAAGCCCATCCGGCACCGACATGACGAATGGCATCGATACCATTCCCGCCAGCGCCAACGTCACGCTTGGCGCGCTCAGCATGAATACCTGGGGATATAACACAAACGGCTCTACGGACTACGTAGGTATCGACACCGCGGACACGCTGATCAAAGACGCTTCCGGGCCGTACAAGAACGGCGATGACACGACCGTCACCTACGGAGTACTTGCCAATACGTCGAAAAGTTCCGGCGCTTACACGATAGGCGTTACGTACACGGCCGTCGCGAAGAGCGGCTAGGTTCTCGCAGCACGCGCGCGGTACGCTCGCCGCACAAGCGCCCCCGCGCCTACCGTAACAAGCATCGCCACAACCACCGACCAGAACGGTACGAACACGATACTCGCCGTTTTCGTCACAAGACGGTCTTGATCGTCTTTGAAACCGTATTCCAACTCATATATTCCAGGCAGAACTGGAAACGAAACGGATGAGCTGAGCGTCTTGAACGTATTCGGCATCAGAATGCTCGTTCCACTCTCGCTCTGACTCTCGAAAAACGGACCTTTCAACCTGGAGTACGTAACGGCATTGAAATGAACGTTGCCGTCGTTTTTCGCGTCATACCTGTAAGCAAGGTGCGGCCCCATGGTCACCGGTGGCAACGACGCCGTCGTCACGGACGCGCGACGCGACACGTCATCGCCGTCCACCGTCACGTACAAAAGCGACGCGACACGAAGTTCACTCGTAATGCTCGAACCGGGCACGTCCATGCCTGCGAGCAGCGCGTAATAATACCCGCCCGAAGGCGCATGGTCAGGCACCGCAACCGAATAATCGACTTTGCGCTCCTCGTTCGGCTTGAGCTCAAACTTTTTGTCACCAGCAAACCGGATCCAACCGCTATCCGTCGCGCCGAACAGATACTCGTACGTGCCGTCTTTCACGGAGAACTTCTCTATCGCGATGGTCACGCTTGCCGTTTCGGACGTAAAATTCGTCACCAAGATGGAACCGGTAGCGGTTTTGCCCGCGTCCACGCCTAATTGGCTACGCAGCGGCGCGATGGTCAGGCCGCGACCCCGTCCGTCATCTTCGTTTTGCGCCATCGCGCCCGTAGGGAATGCCGCAAGAAGAATCATCCCCATGACAGTAATGACAACTCTCGGCTTCATGCCCACTTATTATACCGTACGTCCTAAACCAAGAGCGTGGCGACGAACAAAAGCACGCCGAGCAAGCGAATCGTCCACTTCGCTACTCTTGCTCGCTTGACGGACGTTTTACCTAAGCTCCTAACAACGGGCAAGCGCGATACGAACGTGACGAAACGAGCGAAGAACGGGCCGAAGACGACCAGGAACAGACTGGCAGCCAGCATGACAGCCCTTCCGATGGACAACCGCGAGCCTTCGTACTGACCGTCGAGCGGTCGGATGTCAAAAATCCGCAAGACGCCATCGGTCCCGGCGCGTAGCGGCTCGAGCAAGCCCGCGATGCCGCCGGCCTGCATGCCGTCGACCGGAGCTCCTCCGGCGCCATCCTCACCGACAGGATTAATGGCAACCTCGCCGTCGGCATTTCGTTCCGGGGGCGGCGAATACGTCACGACCAGGCTGACCGTGTCATCCTCGCCGGTATCGCATGCGTTGATCGCTTTGAGCTTGATCGTATGCGTTCCCGGCCGCAACCGCACCGTCGTTTCGAACGTGGTCTGGCCAAGATTCAGCGGCACGACGCCATCGAACGCGTCATCGAGCATCACCTCGATTTGCGCGGCTTGATTGACAAGGCCTTTGATGACAAGATCGGGACTCGTTACCACGTTGTCGCTTTCCGGCTGCATCACGGTTATGTTGGACTGGCTGCCGCAAAGGATTATGCCCACACCGACCGCTCCCGCACGGGACGCGGCAAACGCGAGCGCCATCAAGAATGACACCGCGATAACAAGCAGCGCAGCGCTAACGCTTCGTCTTGCGGCGACGAACATACGCGTACGCGATACCTATGATTATCATGAAAACAAGCAACAGTGGCACGAATCGAGGCATCATCAGCACATAGCCGTCATGCTTGTATGACTTGCCAAGGAATTCCTGTTGGATTTCCACTTTGTAGAAACCGAACCATAACGCCTTCGCCCACTCCAAGTCCATGGTACGCGTCGTTCCGGGCAATACCTGGTACTCCTTCTTGACGTCGTATTTCGTCTTGCCAAAAACGTCTTTGACCACGAGTCGGGTCGTATCGGTGAAATCAGCGTTGCCATCGTTGCGAGCGCTCAAGGAAGCCCGCAGAGGAGGAAGTGGTTGCCAGGCGGGAATCGACCAGGCTCCTTCGCTGCCCGACAACTTGTAATCACCGTTCACCGTCACGTACAGGATCGAGCCGGTGCGCTTCTTGCGAAGAATCATGCTTCCCGACGGCTGCTGGCCGGAGGGTTGGGTTTCGGCAAAAATGATTCCGTAGTGACCGCCAGGCGCGGCATCTTTCGGCACGCGCATCGTGTAGTCGGCAGTAATCGTCGCGCCTGCGGCGATAGTGTATTTCGTTTGAGGGAAGGTCACCCATTTGTACACGTCGGACGTGTCGGTAACCGTCTTGAAATCAGGCGTGTCGTACCGGTCGCCAACGATCGAATACGGCCGTGCATACAGCATGAAATCGTACGCGAGCGACCCGTCATTCACGATGGTAATCTTGCCGGATGCCGTCGCGCCGGCGTCAACGGACAGTTTTCTGCTGACAGGAGATACCGTCATGCTTTCGCCCTGCTGGGCCTGGGCCGATACGACAGGGGCTTCGGTGAAGGACGCCACCGCCAGAAGGCCGGCAGCGAAGAAGAAAGCAAAACGTTTACGCATGTGACTCATTATACCGAACAAACGCGTCAAAACGGCACGATTCGCGGGATCTCATGAATACTAGTTCGTCGTCGCGGTATAGGTTACCGTATCGGTATACGTGCCGTTTGGCTGGGCGGTCGTCGCTTTCGCCGCGTACCAGACCGTCGTCGTGTCGTTCGTTGCCGTCGCAGCGGTCGTTTTGAGCATCATCGGCGCGCCGCTTGCCGGCATTCCCGCCCAAACGGACGTGCTCGACGCATTGTTCGTCTCGGCGCTGTACGAAGCGTCAAAACCGTTCGTACCGATACCGGTCGTTCCGGTCGCTACCGCAAAGCCCCACGTGTTGTTCGCAAGTGCTATCGGCGCGGTTTTGGTACCCGTGCTTGCCGGGAAGTTATTGCCGCCGCTCGCAAGTGTCGTCGTCGCGTCGCTGTCCGCAACCGTCAGAGTGTATCCTGCCGAGTTGTTCGTACTGACACTGACCGTGTCGCTATTGCTACTGACAACGCCTCCCGATGTCGGCGTGATCGAAATGGCAACGCTCGAGCCTGTACTGATGCTGATGGTCGATCCTACGGACACGCTGATCGTCGTGTTCTCGGTGTCGGACGCAGCCGAAACGAGCGCGGGCGACGCGATGACTGCCAATGATGCCACGGTTATTCCGAAGCTCAAAAGTGGTTTTTTGATTGCCGGTTTTTTCATTGTATTTTTATTGATTATAGTACTTCTCCTGCCATAGTGACAGAGCATAAGCAATTAGTCAAGCATATCAGCGCGCTCGGGCGAACAGTACCCTGTTCAAGCGGTAAATGATCGGCTCCGCCTCCTTCAGGCGCAGCAGCTTGCTCATCGCTAAGTAAACGCTCGCGCTCGTCGCGACTATCAAGACGAACTTAGGGAACGTCGACAAGAAGCTCGCGTCTTCGCCCTGCAGCTGGAAAAGCTGGACCATGACGTAGCACGCGATAGACATGACGAACGTCGCGACGACCATCTTGCCGATGGCATGCACCAACCTGGCGCTTATCAGCCCCTTGATACGGCGGTTCATGACCGCGAACAGAACGACCACTTCGAACACGGCCACGAGCGACTGCGCATAGCCAAGACCGTACGCGCCCATGTCGAGCCCCATGGTGAACCACACCGCAAGCACGATATTCAAACCGATCGCCACCAGCGATATGTAGAGCGGCGTGCGCGTGTCCTGCTGGGCATAAAAGCTACGCGCGGCAATAAAGTAGACTGACCGGAAAAGAATCGCGACCACCAAAGTGCCAAGCAAGCCTGCCATGAGGGCGTCACCACCGTTTTTAATGAAATTGACCAAGTACCCGCGCGTAAAGAAGGTGATCGCGGCGACCGGCATGGCGAGCCACACGATAACCCGTATGATTGCCTGCAGTTCCTTCTTGAACAAATCAGGCCGCCCCTGGCCGATTCGTTCGGTCATCTTCGGGAAAGCGGCAGTACTGATCGCCACGCCGATAAGGTTGATCGGTGCCATATGTAGCGTCACCGCCTGGTTGTAAATACGAACGGTCCCCTCAGCCATGCGCGACGCAAGATTGATTTCCACGATACCGACCAAATAATCCATGCCTTGGTCGATCGAGCGGGGAGGCAACAGCTTGAGTACCTGGCGAAAGCCCTTGTTTTTCCAGAATATCTTGAATTGGTAATCGAATCCGAGTCCCACGAGGCCGATAGTGCTCACGATCAGCTGCATGATCGATCCGAACACGACGCCAAGCGCGACACCCATGATGCCACCCTCGAATACCTGCACCCCGAAAATACTGATGCCACCCGTGAAAACCGTCAGACCGACGATGATGCCGATGTTATACAATACCGGCGCCAACGCGAAGAACGTGAATCTGCCCACGGCCTGCTGGACGCTGGCGATTACCGTGGCGATCGCGAACAGGAACGGATTGACCGCGATGACCCTTGTCATGCTTACGGCCAGTGCCGTCGTGGATTCATTGAAGCCCGGCGCGATGACATACCGTATCAACGGCTCCGCGAAAATGATGATCAAGACGCTGGCGATCAGTGTCAGAAGCGCCATGAAGTTCAGCAGGCTGGTCGAAAGCCTCCACGCCGACTGCTTGTTGCCGGTCGCGAGTCGTTGATTGAATACCGGTATGAACGTTACCGACAGCGCTCCGGAAACCAAAATGAAGAAC
>JALRBE010000013.1 GCA_023262335.1 Candidatus Saccharimonadia bacterium
GCCGCTCACCGATTCCACGATCATGACGTGCCCGACGGGAGCGAACGCGCCGCTGGCCGGCAGCACGACCACGTCACCCGGTTGCGGCGTGTACACGCGGTAGGCGCCGCTCCAGCGCGCCGCGCTTGACGGCCACTGGTACGCGTTGCCATCGCCGCGCCACGGGCTCACCCGCTTGCCAAAGCGTGCTTCGAGCGCCCACGCCACGTAACTGACGCATTCGCGGTTATACAAGTTCCATTTGTCCACGCCGTAATCGAGCGGGCCGGCACAATACGGATACCCGCCCGTACAGCCGCGGTTGCCGCTCCAGCCCCAGTACTGGAAGCTGCCGACGACGCCGCTGTTACCGCCGCCCTTCGAAAGCAAGCTGGCATAATACGCCTGTTGCTGCGCGTGAATCGACTGCATCTGCGCCTTCGAGCTCGCCACGAGGCTTTGGTACGCCGCCTCTTCGCCACGCGTCTGGTTCACGAGCGACTGCTGTTCGGCTTGTATGGCAGCAAGTTGGTCGTTTTGGCGGCCAAGTTCGGCCAGTATCTTCTCGACCTCTTTTTTGTCGGTTTCAAGTTGCGCCTTGAGCTTCTTCACTTCGTCGATCGTTCGGCCCAGCGAATCGCGCACGGCCGTACGGTACTCCTGCTTGTCCACGAAATCACCGATATTCTGGCTGCTAGCAAGCAGCTCAAGCGACGAAATCGTGCCGTCGACGTACAAGTTGGCGATCATGTCGCCGAGCGCGTCCTGCGTTTCCTCGAGCTTTTTGGTGTTCGTCTCAATATCAGCCTTGAGCTTGTCGTTTTTTTGCTGGTTGGCTGCTATGTTCGCTTCGAGCGCCGACTTCTCCGCGTTAATAGCGTCGAGCTTGTTTTGCAACGTGTCGCCACGGGCTTTGAGTTCGTTTGCCTGCGCCTGGTACTGGTTCGCCTGCGCGCGTAGGGCGTTGATCTGGTTGTCCCACTGGTCCGCCGCGACCTGCTGGTACATGGCTATAGGGGTACTGACCGCTATGATGACAGCAACGCCCACCAGCGACAGCCTGGACGCGACACGTTTCATAGCCGGTGTGGTGGACCGTTTCTTCATATGCTCTCCCATGGTAGTACACCCTTTCGTGGGTCGTCAATGCTTATGCTTGTTACTAATTATATCTTCAGGTATTTGCGGGTGGCGAGCAACGATGACACGACGCCGATCAGCGCGCCCATAAGAATCATGGCAATCAAGACGAACGGTATGTACATGGTAACGCTGGCGATCGTACCGCCGACGGCGACCTCGTAACTCAGCAGCTTGTCCTTGGCGGCATACAACGCGGCCACGCCAAGGGCGGTCGCGATGACCGCAGCGATCACGCCGTACACGACCGCCTCGACGATGAACGGCCCGCGGATGAAATTACGGTCGGCACCGATCAGTTTCATCATCTGGATTTCTTCTTTGCGGTTGAAAATGGCCATGCGGATGGTATTGAAGACGATCAGCGACGAAATGACGATGAACACGATACTGGCGATAATGCCGGCACGTTCCGCGAAGTCGACCCAGCGGCCGATGTTCTGAATGGCGCTTCGCCTGTCACCACTGAACGATGCCGCGCGGTCAGGATCGGCATGCGCCTTGTAAATGGCGTTGTTCTTCACGAACGTCTCCAGCTCGGACGTGTCGTTGATGTCCTGAATGCTCACGCGGAACGTTCCTGGCAACCGGTTCGTCGCCTCGTTCAAAGCGTCGAGCGTACGGCTGTCTGACTTGTTTTCGTCAGCGAAGTTCTTGCGTGCTTGCTCAGGACTAACGTACGTCACGGCTTTGACCGTCGGCAATTTTTGGATCTCGCGCTTGATGACCGCGGCTTGGTCCTCCGTCGTATCGGTGCGCACGTAAATCGACATGTCTACCCTGTCTTTGATGGTCGACACCGTGTCGACGAGCACCTGGCGCGCGGCGAGCGTCACGAATATGATGAGCAGCGTGATCGTCATGACGGCGGTCGCGGCAACGGTCAGCCAAAGGTTGCGGCTAAAGTTGTTGACGCCGTAGCGGCACATACGCACGAACGTCAGCCATTTGCGGCGGGTCTGCTTGGTTTGCGCCAGCGCGCGCGGCGTGGCTTGTTTTTTCGCCATTACTGCTTGCCTCCGAACTGCCGGTAACTGCCCTGAGCTTGGTCGCTACTAATTTTGCCATGCTCGATCGTAATCACGCGGCGCTGCAGCTTGTTCACGATATCGACGTTGTGCGTCGTCAGCAGTACCGTAGTGCCGTACTGGTTGATCTTTTCGAGGAGGCGCACGATGTCCCAGCTATGCTTTGGGTCGAGGTTACCCGTCGGCTCGTCGGCGATGAGGATTTTCGGCTGGCGCACCACTGCCCTGGCAATGGCCACGCGTTGGCGCTCGCCGCCGCTCAATTGATGCGGAAAAGCTTTGTCTTTGCCACTCAGGCCGACCAATTCGATGACTTTCGGGACGGTATTCTTGATCTCGCGGTTGGTCATGCCGGCAATCTCTAAAGCGAAGGCGATGTTTTCGTACACGGTCCGCTGCGGTAGCAATTTAAAGTCCTGGAACACCACGCCGATCTTACGGCGCAGCAGCGGAATGTGCTTGTCTTTGAGCGTGTCGTAGTCAATGCCGCCCACGACGATTTTGCCGCTGGTCGGCTTTTCGTCGCGCGTCAGCAGTTTCAGCAAGGTCGATTTGCCCGCGCCGCTGGTTCCCACGATTATCACGAATTCCTTCGGCTCCACATGCAAACTCACGCGGTTCAGCGCCGGCTTGCCGTCTTTGCCGTATGACTTGGTGACCCTATCGAGCAATATCATTACTTGCCATATTATAGCATAAGTTGAATGGGAGTAAACTGAACCCTGCCTCGTCGTGGCAAAAGAAAGGCGCCACGACGGGTATGTCGTGGCGCTCGTGCGCTCTACAGTCTGCTGGCAACGGCTATTAGAAGGTCACGGAGCTTCTCCGCCTCCTTGAACGAATCCAACAGTTCGTCGTGGCGCTCCCGTTGCCCTTCGGCTTCCCAGCCGACCAAGCCTAGAGCCAGGTCGCGCCGGTCCTGCGCCTGGGCGTACCGGCGCCTCGCGGCCTTGAAGTTCTCCTGCGAAAGCTCCAACGCTTCTTGCAGCAGCCGCTTGGCGTCTTTGGCCTGTACCGACTCGGTCGCGAGCAATGTCATGACGGACTGGTTGATCTCACCCAGGTCACACCCTGCTTCGACCAACAGCTCCGTCGCGGCGTTCGGTTCGGAATTCGTCAGCGCGAGCAACAGGTGCTCGGGTTCGACGGTGTCGTGCCGGAGCGTTCGCGCCTCATGAAGCGCCCTTTCGAACAACGGATCGACCTCCGGCGTGAACTCGGACAACTTACGCGGTTCTTCGAGCTTAACCGACCGGTTGTCGACCATGATCCGCAGGGTATCGTATGTCAACCCGTACGACCGCAGCGCTTCCGCCGCGTTACTTTGCGCCGCGAGCATCGCCACGAGCAAATGCTCGCAACCGATAAACCGGTGCCTCATCGCTCTCGCTTCGCCTGCGCTGTCAAAAATCACGCGCCTCAAGCGCTCGGAGAATTCTTCGTGTTTCATCGCTGCCTTCCCAAGCAATCGTGAATCCAGGTCGGTTCGACCCGGACCAAGTGCGAATGTACTCCCACCAAACGGGATTATTATACCATGTTTAGCCGATGTTCGCTTCGAGGTACGACGTCATGAAGCCGTCGAGTTTGCCGTCAAGCACAGCCTGCGGGTCTTTTTCTTCGTACTTGGTGCGCGTGTCTTTGACGAGCGTATACGGATGCAACACGTAATTGCGGATTTGCGAGCCCCAATTGGCCGATTCGCCGGCGCGCAAATCAGCCACGCTTTCGGCGTGCTGTTCCAACTGCAGCTGCGCCAATTTGGAACGCAGGATCTTCATTGCCGTTTCTTTGTTCTGCAGCTGTGAACGCTCGTTCTGGATTGCCACCACGATGTTCGTTGGCATATGCGTCACGCGTACGGCGCTGTCGGTCGTATTAACGCTCTGGCCGCCGTGGCCGCCGGCGCGGTACACGTCGATTTTCAGGTCTTTGTCGTCGATCACCACTTCGTCGGGCGTATCGATCTGTGGCAATACCTCGACCAACGCGAAGCTGGTCTGGCGCAGATTGTCGCTGTTGAACGGACTCAGGCGCACCAAGCGGTGCACGCCGTTCTCGCTTCGTAGCTTGCCGAACGCGTACGGGCCGGTTACTTCGAGCACGCTCGTTTTGATGCCAGCCTCTTCGCCGGCCGACCGTTCATGCTGCGTCACGCTCATGCCAGCCCGCTCCGCCCAACGCAGGTACATGCGCTCGAGCATTTCGGCGAAATCCTGCGCGTCGGTGCCGCCCACTCCAGCGCTCAGACGCACGATGGCGTTATGGTCGTCGTACGGACCGCTGAACAGCAATTCCTTCTTGCGCTCCGCCAGTTCGTTTTCCATGGCTGCGATTTGCCCCTCGAACTCGGCGAGCAAGCTGTCGTCGCCGAGACTCATCAGCTCTTCTATGTCGGCCACCTGCGCCCGTAGCGTCCGCCATGGCTCCACCATGCTCGCCAGCGCCGCTTGCTGCTTGCTTTTGGCCTGCGCATCGGCAGGATTGTTCCAAATTTCAGGCACGGCCAATTCGGCGTCGAGCGCTTCGAGCTGCTCGGCTTTGGCGTCGATCGCCAATTGCTCATAAGCCGTGTCAACGTCGCCCTTCAGCGACTGGACTCTTTTTTCAAGTGGTTGCATGATTGACTCTATTATAGCAAATTGCTTTTTAAACATTTTTATGGTATTATTTTATCACTCGAAGGTGCGGTTCGAGCACCTTGACAGAGCAACCAACCGAAAGGAAACACTGTGAACATATGGTCTCTTGGGGTAATCGCCGTAGGGATTGTGAGTTTCGTCATCGCACTGGCTTGTCTGGTCGATATGACGAAAAGTGGCGAGACCGACAGAGTTACGTGGTTCGAAGGCGGGCCAACCATCATGATGGCATATGGTTTGCTTTTCATGACCATTGACCAAGCCACCATCATCAACAGGGCAGCAGGCATGAACGGCATCGGTACGGTGTTCGTTATCGTCGAGACCGCCCTGGTCACGTTCGTGGCGGCAGCCATCACGCGCTTCGTCACCGGCAAATACGTCAACGCCAACCAAGGAGAGACTCTTGAGTAACGACAGTATCTTGTGGATAGCCGCGGCATGCGCCTTCGTCTACTGCACGAGCGCGTTCACGTTGTGGCGCCTCCGGCACCGGCCACCGGGCATGATCGACTTCGTCGTCATTCCCTGTATGCTTGCTGGCATGGTGTCCGCCATGGTCGCATGGGCACTGTTCTTCGTGATTAACTACGAAGAAGGCGGCTCGTGGGACGCATGGCTTATCGTGTCCTGCGGCGTCTTCGGCGCTCTTTTCACCGCCCCGTTCGCCATTCCCGTAATCGCAAGGAGCAAGGAGCGTTCATGAACGCCATCTCGTATTGGATCATTGGCGTGTGCGCCGTCGTGTATGTCACCTCTGTGTGGCATTTGCGCGCCGCTATGCTGAACGATCCTAACGTCAACGGACTGAACACTCGTGCCGGCGTCATGATGTACGTCAGCGCCGCGCTCGGCACGACGCCGTTCATCGCGCCGCTGCTGGACGTCACCAAGAACACCAGCGCGCTCATGCTGATTACCAGTATCGCAGCCATGGGACTCTCCGTGGCATGGCTCACCTACGGCGTGTGGTATATGCTCAACTTCGAGCGGACCCACATGCGAAAGGACGACCCGAATGCCTGAACCTCACGTCGTATTCGGAACCATTTACGTGGTTTGCCTGGTGCTGACATGGCTCAAGCGGCGCAGCTCGTCTGCCGCTTCGTATGCCATGGTAGGGTTCCTTTTCGGTTACCTTACCGGCGCCACCTTGCTCGCGCAGTGGGACAGGCCGCTGTTCGCGATCATGATACCGCTCATAGGAGCGGCGTTCACATCCGGCATCGCCATGCTACCCTTAGGTATCGCGCTATACAGCCGTAAATCCTACTGATCGAGCTGAAGTGGCGGGTTGCTCTGTCACTTCACTCAAGCTTTGAACGTCCGTTCACGGTTTGAGTGAAGAAACTGATTCTTATTTGTCGAACAACGTCGACAGCTTGTCGTTAAGGCCCACGAGTTCTTTGCGCTCGCCACTGCTTACCCCAGCAAGCACGCTGATGTTATGCCCTATGAATTCGCGCGCGGTGTCGATCATGCGCTCTTTGGTGGTATTGCGGATCGAATCCGGTACCTTTTCGTAGTCCTTGACGATGCCATCGGCAAAATAACGGTTCGTGTAAAAATTGCTTATTTGCGACACGGTTTGCGCGCCCATCTGATGCCTGCCGAGCGCGTACGACTTCGCCGCGTCGACTTCGGCGTCACTGATCTTGCCGTCCATCACCGACTTCAGCTCGCGCACGATGATTTCGAACAAACCGTCTGCGGTGTCCAGGTTGACCTGACCGCCAAAGTCCCATGATGAATCGTGGAAGCCGACCGAGGTGTCGCTGAACATGCCGTACGCCAAGCCTTTTTTGCGCGCGGCACCATAAATGCGCGAATGCATGGTCCCGGTCAGAATATGATCAAGACAGTTCATGGCATCAGACTCTTCGTCGCTCAACTCGCGCGGTACGATCATCGACCACGCGAAAGTAAGGTTCGACGCCTCCTTGCGGCGGATCAGTGTCGGCTTGCCGCTCTTGAATTCGTCGTGCGGCGCGTCGAAGCGCTCGCCGGCCGCCAGTTCCCATTCCTCAAGCTGCCGTTTGATTTCGCTCTTGCGGCCGTTCAGCTTGCCTGCGATCACGAAGCGCATGTTGCCCGCGGTATGCGTGCGCGCATGATGCTCTTTTATATGACGCAGTTTCACCCGTGGAATCGTCTTGAGCCGCTGGTTGAACGTCAGCACGTCTTCGCCGAGCAACTGTTGCACCTTCGGCCACAGCACGCGGTTATGATTGTTCAAGTAGCCGGTCAGCTCGCTCTTCACGTTGCCCTTCTCCGCCTCGAGTTCTTCGTTGTTGAACTTCGGCTGGCAGATCGACACGCGTTGCAGGTCGAAAATCCGTTCCCACTCAAAATCGGCACAGTCCGCCACGTACACCATGCTCATGTCGCTGGTATACGCGTTGTGGTACGCGCCGTTCTTGGTAAACTCCGATTCGAACTCGTGCTCGTCTTTGAAGCGCGCGTTGGCGCCGAACGCCATGTGTTCCATTATGTGCGCGGTTTCGTACACGTTCTTGTTCGCGACGTACCGGTTGCCAGCACGGAACTGGAACTGGAAGCTCATCACGGTAGCTCCAGGCACGTCAATCAGCAGTCCGCGAGCCCCGTTCTTCAAGCGGACTTCTTCGACCGTATGCTTCATTTTTTTACTTCCTGAGACGCCTGCGTTTGAGTGCAGTTTGGTTTTTCTCCTCGAGCAACGCAAGGGAGCTGTATTCGATGATACTGCGACTGCGTATCGGAGAGGAAAAAATCAAAATGTGCCAAATGCCGGCGGATCATTTGCGGTTCTTCTTTCGATTCTGACGCTGCGTCTTCTTTTTCTTGCGGGCGTCGTTCTTCGCCTTGTTCTCAGCTTGCTGCGATTTTTTGTTCACCTTGAAGTCGCCGTCACGATTCGATTCGCCACTGGTGACTTCGTTGACGCCGCGCTCGACGGACGTTTCGGCAAGACGAGTCAGCTCGGTGTCGTGGTCTTCGTCAAGCGTCGCCACGACGTCGCTCGGCCGTACGCGCATGAGCGCCGACAATACTTCGTCGCGCAATGTGTTTTGCAGCCCTTCGAACAATTTTTGGCTTTCGGCACGATATTCCACCAATGGGTCGCGCTGGCCGACGGAACGCCAGTGAATGCCTTCGCGCAGGTGCTGCATGTTCTCGAGGTGTTGCATCCACAGCGTGTCGAGTACCTGGATATATACCTCGCGCTCTACCTTGCGAATGATCTCTGGCGTCAGTTCCTTTTCTTTCTTAGCGTACAGCGCCGTAACGGCTTTGGTCGCCGCGTCAATGCGTGTCTTGTCCTTCTTTTCCGTCCCAATCTTTAGCAATTCGTCTTCCTTGACCGGGAACACGGCGCTGAATTCGTCGCGGAACTTCGGATTGTTCTTCGCTGGCACGCGGGCCAAGTCAGCCACTTTGTCTTTGATCAGCCGTTCGATTTCCGGCTTGATATCGCCGCCCTCAAGGATCTTGCGACGCATCACGTACACCACGCGGCGATGCCGATTGATCACGTTGTCGTACTGGACGACGTTTTTTCGCATGTCGTAGTTGTAGCCCTCGACGCGCTTTTGCGCAGCTTCGAGCGTACGGGTAACCGCTTTGTTCTGAATCGGCGTGTCTTCGTCGACGCCAAGTCGGTCCATCAGGCTGGCAATGCGTTCGCCCTGGAAGATACGCATCAGGTCGTCTTCGGTCGACACGTAGAACTGCGTCTCGCCTGGATCGCCTTGGCGACCGCCGCGTCCACGAAGCTGGTTGTCGATACGACGTGACTCATGGCGTTCGCTGCCAATTACCACCAAGCCGCCAAGCTCCTTGACGCCGTCGCCGAGCTTGATGTCGGTACCGCGGCCGGCAATGTTCGTCGCGAGCGTGATCGCGCCCTTCTGTCCTGCCTGTTCGATGATGGCCGCTTCGCGCTCGTTATTCTTCGCGTTCAAAATTTCGTATTTGATGTTTTCTTTCTTCAAATAGTTCGCGATCAGTTCGTTCTTCGCGATCGACGCGCTGCCGACCAGCACCGGTCGTCCCGCCTTGTGGTGCTCCTTGATCGACTCCGCCACCGCTTTGAGTTTGCCTGTTTCCGTCTTGAAAATCAGGTCTTCCTTGTCCACGCGGGTCACCGGTCGGTTCGGCGGAATCTGTACCACGTCAAGACTGTAGATCTGCTGGAATTCCTCAGCCTCGGTAAAACCGGTACCTGTCATGCCCGAAAGCTTCTTGTACAAACGGAAGAAATTCTGGAACGACACGGTCGCGAGCGTCATGCTCTCTTGCAACACCGGTACGCTTTCCTTGGCTTCGATCGCCTGGTGCAACCCTTCGTTGTAGCGACGTCCTTGCATCAAGCGACCGGTATGCTCGTCGACGATAATGACCTCGCCGCCGTTCGTGACCACGTAGTCCTTGTCGCGCTTGAACAGCGTCTGCGCCTTCAAGGCCTGGTCCATATGGTATACGGAGCGCACGTATTCAGGCGTGTACAAATTTTTTATGCCGAGCATTTTTTGGACGCGTTCGACGCCTTTGTCACTCAGCGCAACGGTACGGCGCTTTTCGTCGAGCACGTAATCCTCGGGAACAAGCTTGGCAGCGACCTTCGCGAACTGCAGGTAGCTCTCCGGATTCTCCGCGGCCGGCGCGCTGATAATAAGCGGCGTGCGCGCTTCGTCGATCAGAATGGAGTCGACTTCGTCCACGATGGCGAAGTTCAGTTCGCGTTGGCGAAGCTCATCGACATCGTTCACCATGTTGTCGCGCAGGTAATCGAACCCGAACTCATTGTTCGTGCCGTAGGTGATGTCTGCCGCGTAGGCCTCTTTGCGCGTTACCGGCCGCAGCTTGCGCATACGTGGATCGTCGTGAGCCTCATTGTTGTACTCAGGGTCATAAAGGAACGACGCGTCGTTGATGATGACGCCAGTCGACATGCCGAGAAAATGGAACAGTTCTCCGTTCCAGCCGGCGTCACGCTGCGCCAAGTAGTCGTTGACGGTCACCACGTGCACGCCCTTGCCTTCAAGCGCGTTCAGGTACGCCGCCAGCGTTGCCACGAGCGTCTTGCCTTCGCCGGTCTTCATCTCGGCGACGTTGCCGTCATGCAGCGCCATGCCGCCGATAAGCTGCACGTCGAAGTGCCGCATGCCCAGCACGCGGTCGCTAGCCTCGCGAACCAGCGCGAACGCGTCCGGCATGATCGTATCGAGCGTAGTGCCCTTTTTGCCAAGACGCTTCTTCAGATCGTCGGTCTGCTTTTTCAGCTCCGTCTTTTTCATCGCGTGGTATTTTTCTGCCAACGCGTTCACGAGCGCTACCTTCTTTTCGTAGCCCCTGACGACCCGCTTTTGCGGATCGCCGAATATTTTCGTTAAGACCTTTTGTCTATTCACCATGATTAAGCCCTACTCCTGCCATATAGTCTGAAATTCACTGCATACTATTATAGCGCGAATCACGCAAAAAGACAGTAGCCCGGTGTTGTGATTTGAAACGCCCTACGCCGCTTCGCGGGCATACCCGCGCTTGAAACGCGACAGCATGGCGTGGCGGCCGGTATGGCTCTTGGTCGTCGACTTGTATTTGTGCAGCTGCGCGGCAAGCTTCGCCTCGACGATATCGAGCGCGGCCAGTATGTTCACCGTCGAATCTTTCGCGGTCATCGTCTTGTTCGGCACGCGCACGATCACTTCGGCTTCGTATTTGTTGCCATGCGCGCGGTTGACTTCTTTCAAAAGCACTTCGGCACTGGCGGTTTTGCGCGCGTGCCGCGGCAAGTACCGGTCAAGCCTGCTGATTTTTTTGATAACGTACTTTTTTGTTTGGTCATCGACGTCATATTTGACTCCGGTGATGCTTATTCGGTTGATCATGAATGTCCTCCGTCTAGGTACTTCTTATTATACCGCGAATGGCACCGTTCCATCAAATTCGCTTATGCGCGTACTGCCCGGAGTGTCGCGTGAACTATATCACCCGTTCTAGGCCGAGGTGTTCCGCCGCTTTTTGCTGCGCATGATCAATACCGCTATCAGCTATGTCAAAATATCGATACCCATGCTCATCGCACTCCCGAATGATCTCGCGGCTTCTTGCGACGTTGAATTCCGCCCAAAACCGTATGTACTCATCGCTGTACTTCCGGTCTCGCATCCAGTTGTTATGCTCGGACGTGTCGCGTATGGCAATCACCCGCTCGGCATGATCTAGCGATGTATCCACCAAAAAAGCCGCTTTATGTTCTTGGTCCAGCTCGGTGAGCATCGACGGCCACAAGCAACCGTCACTAAGCACGTCGTCGCCAGCGTACGGAGCCGCGCCAAAATAACCCTTCATGAACTCCCATACCACCCCGTCGCGGCGGCGCAACCGTGCGATTCGCTCCTCGGGCGGCGCGAACTCGGCGACCGGGTCGACGATCTTGTCAAAAATGTCCGGTTGCGATTCGGGCGTGGTTACTTTGCGGATCGAGACCATTACGGCGTCTTGCGAAACTACCTGCCCGTCAAAACCTTGCCGCAGTTGACGTGCCAGCGTCGACTTTCCGCAACGCGCCGACCCGCCAATAAGGTAAAGCATCAGATATTTTCTCGGTTGCCCAAGTATGGTCGAAGTGCTTCGGGAACGCGCACATAGCCGTATGCGTCCTGGCCGTTCTCGATGATCGCGATCATGATACGACCGAGCGCGAAGGCCGTCGCGTCGTTCGTATGAATCAGCTCGAGTTCACCGTTTTTACGGCGCACGCGGGTCTTCAGGCGACGTGCTTGATAGTCCGTCATGTAATCCGCGGTATGCGTTTCGCGGTATTTGTCTTGCCCGGGTAGCCATGTTTCCATGTCTATGCCGCGCGCGTTCGGCTTGCCTATGTCGGCGGTACACTTTTGAATGACTTGGTACGACAGGCCGAGCGTCCTCAATAAATGCTCCTGGATAGCAACGAACAGCAAATGCTCTTTCATGCCGTCCTCGCCCGTCGTAAAGCTTTCCATCTCGAGCTTGTCGAACTGATGCATGCGCAGAATGCCTTCCATGTCCTTGCCGTAGGTTCCGGCCTCGCGGCGGAAGCTGGTCGCGTAGCCCACGTAGCGGAGCGGCAGTTGTGCCTCGTCAAAAATCTCATCGGCATGCATGCTGCCGAGCACATGTTCCGCGCTGCCTTGTAGCCACAGGTCTTCGTCTTCGATCTTGTAGCGGTCGTCACGCGGCTCCAAACGGTCCATGGCGTCGTACAGTTCCGTACGAATCATCAACGGCGGCAAAATAGGAGTGAACGGTCGGACGTCGACGTCCAGGCCGGCTTCGTCGGCTATCTCTTTGAGTTTCCCCTCGTCCGTCAGCGTGTCGATGACGAAACTGATGATAGCAAGCTGCAATTTGACCAGGTCGCCCTTGATGTACGCGAATCGTGAGCCCGAGACCTTCGCCGCCCGTTCCTTGTCGATCCAATCGCGCTGCTCGGCGATGTCGTAGTGGTTGCGCGGTTCGAAGTCGAACGTCGGCTTCTCGCCGACCGTCTTCGCGACCACGTTCTCGTCTTCGCTCGCGCCGACCGGCACGTCATCCGCCGCCATGTTCGGCACCTTCTTGAACAGTTCCGTAAACTCGGCGTCCGTTTTGCTCAGGTATTCTTCGCGCTCCGCCAGCTCTACCTTGATCCGTTTGCCTTCGTCGATCGTTTCTTGGTCGGGCTTGCCGCCCTTCATCTTCGAAGAATTCTGATTACGTTTTTCACGCAGCTCGTCGACTTGCTGCTGCAAAACGCGTCGCTCTTCATCCAGAGCAACTAATTTGTTCACGTCAACGTCGTAGCCCTTGTTCTTGGCATTTCGCGCAACAAGTTCTGGGTTCTCTCGGACAAAACGGATATCAATCATGCATATATTGTATCAGATGTAACGGATTGAGCATGGCCTAAAATTCGTACGCTTGGATGCAATTCGGATTTTATCTTCGAGCAACGCCAAGGAGCTGTATCTAAAAATACTGCGACTGCGTAGCACAGAAGAAAAATCCGAAGTGCGCCAAGATGCGGATTTTACTCCGTACGCAGTGCTTCGATCGGATCAAGCTTGGCCGCCTTGCGCGCCGGGAAGAATCCGGCCACGACCGCGATTACGACGAGCGCCAAGATGAGTGCCGCGATAGGCAGCGGCTGGAACACGAGAATCGCATTGCCCTCGCCCAAGCTCAACTGCTCGGTGACCCACGGGTTCAACAGCGTGCCGATCGCCCACGCGAGTCCCGCGCCGATCGCGCCACCTAAGAAGCCGATCCACGCAGCCTCGTAACGGAACAGTTTCGCGACGTCTCGGCTGCGCATGCCGAGCGCCTTCATGAGTCCGATCTGCTGCGTGCGCTCAAGCACACTGATGTACTGCGTATTGATGATTCCGAACACGCTCGCGAAGAGCGCTAGAACACCGAACCCAGCCACGATACCTTGCAGTATGTTCACGATCGTGAACAGCAGGTTCTGCAAATCCTTTGCCGTCTGTGCCGGATACCCAGCGTCAGACAACGCCTGCTTGACTGCCTCCGGCTCCTTGCCTTCCTTGGCAAGCGCCGTCGCGCTGGTGTACTTTTGATACTGACTTGTTCCCTGGGTCGTGTAATCCGCGATTGACTTCGCCTGCTCGCTCGAAAGCTGCATGGCCGTGCCCGCCATCAGTGCCGTTGACGATTGTTTCGTAATGGCACTCACGGTGAACGTCACCTCCTTGGTTTCGCCACGGGTCAGTCGTTGCAACGCCGCCGCACTGCCGCTTGCCAGCGCTTGTTGCAACTGCTCATCAGTCGGCTGCGACGCCGGCTTGGCGACGGTCAACGTCACTTTCTTCCCAAGCACGTCCTGTACGCTCGTAGCAACGCCGGCCTTCACCAATGCCTCGGCGAACGATTCCGGCATCACCACGTCCTGCGTGTCCAAATCGGTACCAAGCGGCGGCAAGTCGCCGGCAGCCGATTCGTTACGGATGCTCGAATCGTACCGTGCCACCTCCGACACGAACTTCTTGTCGGAGCCTTCGATCGTCAAATAGTCGATAGTCAGTTGATAAATAGGCTGCACGTCCTCTATGTCGTCGCGTGCCGTCAGCTTGTCAATGTCGGCCTGCGTCAGCTGCTTCAACGCCACTCCGCCTTGGTTGGTGGCTACGTCCGGGTCGTACTCGCGCAGTCCCGACTGGCCAGGACCGCCGTCGAACAGCGCATTGTCCTTGACGATGAACAGCGCTCGCGGGTTGACGTTCGAACCCACCAGCTTGTCGGCGTATTGGCGAGAACCTTCGCCCGCGGCAATACTGAGCGTCAACGTGAACGCGCCTACGGCGATCGCCAAACTCGTAAGAAGCGTGCGTGCCTTCGCCTGCCGTAGGCTTCGTCCTGCGCGTCGAATGATATCCCGTCGCTTCATGCCTGTACCCTCCTGCCACCGACTGGTATCTTTTTAACCGTCGGCCGTTTTTCGTGATGCTCCGTCGCGAGCGCGATCTTGCCGTCCTTGATGAACAGCTGCATGTCGCATTTCTTCGCGAGGTCAGGATCGTGCGTCACGACAATAAGCGTCGTCCCGTTCTTCTTGTTGTAATCAAACAGCAGGTCTTCGATGATTTCTCCCGTCGAGCTGTCAAGATTGCCGGTCGGCTCGTCCGCGAACAGGATCGTCGGCTCGTTCACGATCGCTCGGGCGATTGCCAGGCGCTGCTTCTGCCCGCCGGAAAGGTTGCGTGCCTTCGACTTGATCTTGTCGGCGAGCTCCACCGCTTCGAGCGCCTTTTGCACCTTCGCCCTGCGCTCCTTTTTCGGAACGCCGGCGATCTCAAGCGGCAAACTCACGTTGTCGTAACAGGTTTCGTTCGCCTGCACGAAAAACGACTGGAATATGAAGCTCATCTTCGTCGCACGGAACCGGTCGACCTCTTTCGCCTTCAGTTGCAAAATATCCTCGCCGTCAATGATCACTTCGCCGGTTTGCGGCCGGTCCAACCCACTCATGGCATGCATGAGCGTCGACTTGCCGCTGCCGCTCTTGCCCACGATCGCCACGCTGGCGCCGTCGGGTATGGTGAATGACACGTCATCGAGCGCCGTGAAGACGTTTTGTTTTTTCCCATATGTTTTCGCTAGGCTCTTCACCTCGATCATGCGCATCCCCCACTGTATTACTGCTTATAATTGTACCACGACGGTCGTCTCTATCCTCTTCGCGCGCATGAAAAAGTCCCGTGCGTCACGGGACTTTGGTCACTCGGTTCAGTCAGTTGCAACCGGAGGCCGTTTCGGTACGTCCGCCATGCGGCCATACCGGCCGTGCTGCCAGTCGTGGGCAGTAATCGATCCGTCGTAGATTTCGCCCGAAGAACCTGGCTCCTGGCCTCGCTCCTCTTCCTTGTCGCAAATCCTGCATGAACCCGGACCGCCCGAATAGCCGTGGTAGTAACAGTCTGCCATGCCGAATCCTCTGCTCATAACGTACGCCACCGTAGCGAACAACTATAGTATACAACATTCAGGGGCAGGCAGCTTACCAGCCGCCACCGCCGCCGCCACCGCCGCCACCGCCAGAAGACCCACCGCCACTCGAGCCGCCGCTCGACGAACTGCTCGACGCGCCGTAGCTGTTCATGCTGCCGCTGAAGTCGTTCATGGCGCTCGTGAACACCGCCGCGTTGAACGCGCTATGTCCCACGTACCAATCCGGTGCCGACCCCGCGTTCTCGTACTTGAGCGCCAGCTGCTTGTTCCATTCCTTCTCCTGGCCGAACAGCACCGCGTACGGCAACGTCCTTTCGTACAGGCCGATCAGCTTCTTGCTGCCGTCGCCCGTGACCGTCACGCCCGTCTTGGCCGCGCCTTCAGGGCTCTGCAACGCCTTCAAGCGGTCCTTCTCGGCAAGCTCTATGTATTCTTTGAATCCAGCTAAATACCGCCGCAGTTCAAGCCCTTTGTCGGTAAGCGGCTTTATGCCCCATCCGCACCCGAACGCCACCAGGGCTGCCACCAACACCATCGGCGAAACGAGCACCAGGCTCGCCACGGCAAGCACAGCGCCGATACGCATGAACGATTTCGTGACCGCTGGATCCTTATGCCGGTACCCATACTCGCCCTTTATGCGCTTGGTCAGTCCCTGGGCGTTCTTGCGAAGCAGGCTCGCTACGGAGTAATTGTTTTTCAGCGTCTTCGTCTGAAGCGTCGTGCCAACGCTCGCGGTACCACCAAAAAGCGTCCTGGCGAAGTCCTGTTCCTCTCGGCTCAGCGTCGCGATATCCTTGATGATTTCCAGTTCGTACTCGGCTTGCTTGAACAGCGACTTCTCGCCCGTTTGGGTGATCTTTACGTAGTGGCGCACGGCCAAGTCAATCAATTGCGCCGTGGTGTCGGCACGCGTGTCGGCGCCTATTTGCGAGGCAAGCAGCACGTTCGCGCCTTTCGGCGGAATATACTCGGGCGCCACCGGATCAAGCTCGCGCGAGCGGTTACTCAAACGGCTATAGCGGTACGATAGCCAAAATATCGCCAAGAATCCGGCCACCGAACTGACGACGAGCAGCGTCACCCAAATGGCAAACAGCCTGTCCCAAAGCGACGGCTCGTAGCCGCGGAACGTACCAAGCGTGAACCCGAGCGCGACCGTCATGTTTTCGTACGGCCCCAAAGCGCCCGCCCGGGCCGTCAGCACGTTGCCGTCTCGCGTTATGTCACAGCGGTCAGTCGAACCGTCACGCCCCTTGTAGCACGCCACGTCCTCGGTCAATGTTGGCAACAATGATTCCGAAACGTGCACGCGCGCCTCGACGGTGCCGAAGCTTTGCGGCCACAGCAGGCCGTTCGTGTCCCAATAAAACTCGCTGCGCTGCGTGTCGCCGAACGACTTCGTGACGTCGCGCTGCACGTAGGTGATCACGTACGTGTTCGTGCCGTGCACGTAGGCGTCTTTGTCGCCTATCCACAGCACCACGTTGCCGCCCGACTCACGGGTCGCGTACGGCAGTTTCTTGCCGTCGCCGTCCGTCACCGACTGCACCTTCAAGCTGGTCGTATGCCCGTCGTAATTCTTGGGGATGGCACGCTCGATGCCGTGGTTCTGCTTGATGGCGGGGAACTCGGCCGTCAGCCGTTCCACGGTCCGGAGCGTCGACCGGCCTTCGCTGTCCGCGCCCAAGTAGTAGTCAGCGCTGAACGACGAGAACGTGAAATCATTCGTGTCGGCATGCGCCGGCTGAACGCCGATCAGCAACCCTGCCAGTACCGCTCCTGCGACCGCCCAAATGATCCGTTTCATGCATTCATGATACCAAATCCCGGGGTTGCCCGCATAGCTTACTTGCCGATGAACGCCACGAAGTTCTCCATGAACCCTCGCAGTTGCTCATGGTATTCCGGCTTCGCCAAGCCGTCCTCGCCGAACTTGTCGGTCGCCAAGGTAAAGTACAATTCGGGTTGGCCCACCAAGCGCATGTTCAGGTAGCCGGCTATGTGCCGCAGGTCGGACTGCGCGACTGCCGTACCGATAGGGCCGCCCGACGCGCCAGCGATCGCAAGCGGCTTGGCGTCGAACCCGTTCGCTCCGTACGGCCGGCTGATCCAATCCATGACGTTTTTCAGCACGCCTGGAATGCTGCGGTTGTATTCCGGCGTCACTATCAGCACGCCGTCAGCGGCCAACACCGCGTCCTTCGCCTTTTGCGCCGGTTCCGGATACGGCGACTCGATATCGGTATTATAGAGCGGCACGTTCAGGTCGACGTACTCGAACGTGACTCCTTCCGGAGCGACAGCCTCAAGGCTTTTTGCCAGTTTTTTGTTCAATGAATCGTCTCGAAGACTACCGACGAATACGGCGATGTTCATGTTATGTCCTTTCGTTATTTACTATACTTAGTATAGTAAAGTCGCTATAAAAAGACAAGTATCACGCGTTCGGCGGCGTTCGCCTGTTCTCAAGCTGCGGCCTACCCGCGGGCTCGTTCCGAATGATCACCCGCGTCGCGGTCACGGTACCGTCATCGTCCGTATCGCCGGTCACGACCACCGTGTCGTTCACCTCAACCGTGTCACCGTCGCCGCTCACGATCGTCTCGTCCGTCGTCTTCACGCTTATCGCCTTGCCATAGCCGGCAACCGTCAGCGTGTCGCCGTCGATTTTGGTGACCACGCCGCTCGCAGCCGGCGCCGTCATGTTCCCGAATCCTCCGTACCATCGTTCGTGCCGCTCCTCCGTGTCGTAGCCGAACTGCCGCTCCTGCGCAGGCAGTCTGCTCTGCATGTCGCGCACGTTGCTCGTCACCGCGCCCTGTACCCATAGCCAGCTCACCGCCGCTAGTGCCAGCAACAAGACCGATATGAATACCGCTACCGTAATGACCGGCCAAGGTGGCGAGACCTTCTTTGCCGTCACCTCCCCTTCTGTCGGTTGTCGTTCATCCTCTTTTTCGTTCGCCAGCTTCTTGTCGTCTGTCATGCGTGCTCCTTATATGCATGAGCGTACCGCATGCGCCTGATGATTCCCTGAGAACATATACGGCACCCATATGACTATTGACAATTAATCATGTTTATGCTAACATACGAACATAAACCTTTAAAAACAAAAAAGAATCATCATGTCCACCACAGAATCACCAAAATTCAACGCCAGCGCCAAGGAACAGACCACGGCGATTCCTGAGCTGCCAACCCTGCCGGAAGACCTTGCCGGCGCCGCAGCCGAAGCAACCACCGAAGACGAGCTCGACCACACCGTGTATTTGAACGGCGGCTGGATCCTCGACACCAAGCTCGAAGGTAACGTCGATATGCCCTACTTGATCGTCAAGAAGACCGGTACCCGCGAAGTCCGCTCGGCTATTAGCGAAGAAGAATTCGTTCAGCTGATCGCCGCCGACCAAGAAGCCGCGGCCGAAACATTCAAGGCTACCCAGGCAGAAGCCCTTGAGCGCGAACGCGTCCAGAAGGCCCGCGAAGCCCGCGACGAAGCCCTGAACCTGCTCACTGCTCCCGTTAAACGCACCATCGGCGAACGTGCTATGAGCGCCATGAAAGTCATGGGTTACGACGAAGAAACCGGTGGATTCACTCGTGGCGACGGCGCCCTGGCGAACAAGATCGCCGAAAAGCGTGCCGCCCGAGCGGAACGCCGTGCCGCCGAACGCGAGAACGGCGAGGCCAAGCCAAGCCTGTCCGAACGGATCGGCAGCGCCATCCGCCGCGGCAAGGAAGCCTTCAACTTGAAGGAACTCCGCAGCGACGAAAAGAAGCGCCTGCGCGCCCAGAAGCGTGCCGATAAGTTCGAAGCCAAATACTTCAAGGCTCAGGCAAAAGCCGACGCACTATACGACCGCGTCGAGGCCAAAGAATACGCCGACATGCGCGACGAAGCCGGCACCATGGACGAGCTGTATGACGATCACAAGGAAGCAATCGCCATGAACGACGACTTCAAGGCGAACGAAGAAATGTACGCCGACGCCTATGCCATGAACGACGCCTTCGACGAGACCAAAAGGCAAAAAGAAATCGAAGCCGCTCGCCAGAAAATCCGTGACGCCGCCTTCGCAAAAGCCAATGAGAAGCTCGAACAGGAACGCGCTAACATCGCTGCCAAGCAGGAAAAGCGCGACAAGAAGGACGCCAAAAAGCTCGAGAAAGCCGGCTTGAAAGTCGACAAAAAGCTCGAGAAAGCCGAAGCGAAAGCCAACGGTTACAGCGGCGAACTCGGCAAGCTCGACCGAACCAAGGCCCGCATCGCCAGCGCCCTGAGCGCCATTAACCGCCAATAAAAGCACGAAGGAGCACTACCCCATGCAAGATTACATTACCCGCGACGACCTGCTTGACCTTGGCGTCAAAGAACAAGACGTCGACGCCATCGCCGCCGAACTGAACGAAAAAGCCGAACAGTTGATCGGCGACGAAGTCATCGAATCGCTGACGGACGAAGACGTCCAGACGCTCGTCGACATGCAGGAAACGGCGACCGACGAAGAACTCGGCACCTGGATCGCCGAACACGTTCCCGACTACCAGGAAATCATCCAGGACAACGCCGACATCGTGCTTGGCGAATTCGCCGAAACACTGCCGAAGGCCGACGCGTAAAAAGCATCGTAGCCGAACATAAAAGACTCCCGTACGGGAGTCTTTTATGTTTAAATCCTTGCTTTGGAAAGCTCCCCGAGACGGACATACAGGCGAAACGCGAGCCGCGCTACTTCAGAGCACGGCGGAAGTGGTCCGTCGAGCGGGAGTTTTTCACAAGCAAGACATCCAAGAACGGCAGGCGCGAAACGGTCTGCTATCAAAAGCCTGAAAACGCACGTCGCCTCCCTACAATTTGACGTCTGGGTACACGGCCCTGGTGGTCTCGTCTACCTCGTGGCGCAGCTGCGGGAACGGCACGCCTTCGCGCGCGCTCACGCCTTCGAACACCCAGAACACGCGCTCCGAAAAGCCCAGGCCGCACGCCGGTGGCATGCCGTATTCGAGCATCTCTATGTAGTCGATGTCGAGCATCATGGCTTCGTCGTCGCCGGCGTCGCGCATGCCTTGCTGTTCCGTGAAGCGGTTCAGCTGGTCGATCGGGTCGTTCAGCTCCGAGAAGCCGTTGCTCAGCTCACTGCCGGCGATCACCGCCTGGAAGCGCTCGACCACGCGGTCGTCCTCGCTGCTGGTTTTGGCAAGCGGGCTAATGAACTTCGGCGTGTTGATCAGCCATACCGGCCCGATGACGTCCTTGCGGATGTTCTTCCATAGCTTGTCGATGCCGCGAGCGCGGTTTTCGGTCTTCTCTACTTCGAGCTTGTTGTCGGCCAGCGCCTTTTTGACGTCGTCGAGCGAGCTGTCGTACACGTCAATGCCGTAGCGGTCCTTGATGACCGTGGCGTAGTCCCAAACTTCCCAATCCTTGCTCATGTCTACCTCGAACCCGTTCACAGTGAACTGCAACGTGCCGAACGCTTCCTGCAACACGTGCGTGAACAAGCCCTCTTGGAACTTCATGCCGTCCTGCCAATTAGCGTAGGCCCAGTACCATTCCATGGCCACATGTTCCGGCAAGTGTTCGTCGCTGTAATTTTCGTTCCTAAAACGCGGCCCGATGTCGTACACCTTTTCGAACCCGGCGCCAAGCAGGCGCTTGAGCGGCAGTTCGTGGCTGATGCGCAGGTAAAAGTCTTGGTCGAGCGCGTCCATGTGCGTCACAAACGGATTGGCGTCGGCGCCGCCGGTGGTGTGTTCGAGCACCGGCACGTTGACCTCCACGAAGTGGTGCCGGTTCAAATAATCGCGCGTTGCCTGCCAAAACTTGCTACGGCGGATGAACCGCTGCTTCACGTCGGCGTTGACGTTCATGTCCACGTAGCGGCGACGCAGGCGCTGTTCTTTGTCGGTCAGCTCGCTCGGCAGTGGCCGGAGGCTCTTGGTCAGCAGCCTGAGCGTGCGCACGCCCACGGAAATCTCGCCGGTCTTCGTCCTGATTACCTCGCCCGTAGCCTCGACGAAGTCGCCGGTATCGAGCAGCGGCAGTTGCTTCATGCCGATCACACCGGCCGGACCGTCGGTTTCGGCGACGTCGGGCGCATGGAAGAACAGTTGCACCTGCCCCGTTTTGTCGCGCAGCACCAAAAACGCCAGCTTGCCGAACTTGCGGATACCCATGACCCTGCCGGCCACGGTGACCGTCTGGCCTTCGAGCTCAGCGAATTTCTCGACGACGTCGTTCGTAAAGTGCGTGCGGTTGCTTTTTGCCGGATACGGATCGACGCCAAGCTCGCGGAGTTCCGCCAGCTTGCGAAGCCGTTCGTCCCTGTAATCTTGCAGTGTTGCCATATAGAATTTATCTCTTGTTATTTTTCGTTTACGAAAAGTCTCCTCTGATAGTAACAGATGAGAGTTCTCGTGACAAAACGTATGGCATACGTTTTGAAGCGAAACACTCAGATGGTGCATCAGGGGGATTTTGCAGTAGAAAAGATAGCAAGTGATAGATTCTTTGTATACACTACCTTGTTCAACAGAGGTAGCTGTGAAGTTTTCCACTTTTTTGCATGCATTTCGTGATATAAAACCGTTGCGTCGTGCCGCTTGCTTTGCTACCATAAGCATATAAATAAATCGTTAATATAGCATAGATGGTATCGCAAATGACACAAACAGATGCAACAACACGAAACGCTACGCCAACGAACACTCCTGCTCGAAACCCCCGCCTAAAGAACGCGGGATTTTTTAATACTTTGGAGGCACGACGATGACCGAACTGCTCCATAGAAGCGCGATCAGCACCGCGGAATTCGCAAGCAACGGTGCCTTGCCAGCGAACGAGCGCCCTGCGCCTATTGAACCAGCAACCGAAGCCGACACCGCACCGGAATACTACGCGTACAGCCATACCGACGCCACGGTAGCACGGCACTTCGACACGCTGTCGCTCGAAGACCAACGCCGCCGCACCGCGGTGCTTTACCACGACATGAACGGCAACGAGATCATTGACGAAGCTGCCGGTTCGTACAGCGACTATCTCAAAGAACAAGTCAGCGAAACAAACTCGCTCGACGAAGCGCTTGAACTTTATTACCAGCACGACACCGATCCTATCAACGCGATCGACCTGTTAGCGCACATCGCCGAACACTACGCGGCGACGCTCCACAACAACCCGCAGGCGCAACATAAGATCGCCGAACTTACCGAAGAAAACGTCAAGAACGTCGAAAAGGTCGTCCGCGGCGAAACGGATCACGCCACCCCCGAAGCAGGCCTCCGTTGCATGGTTATTGCAGCCGACATCCTTGCGGAAAACTCCGAAGCCGAGGCGGAAGCCGCCATATTGCAGCGACTCAACAAGGCAGCACGTATCAGCCACGATGGCGACGGCATGCTCTCGAACGGCCACATGGCAGCCGACCCTCTTCTCGCCGAAGCCATTTCCGAAGCCATTTCCGATCGCCTACAGATTCCGACGACCGCTGGCATCACGCTCGGCGAGCTCGTCGACCAACATGTCGAAATCAAACTGCTCGACCTCAAAGAACAAGACATCGAAAAACAAATCGAAGCCAAGCAAGCAGAGTTGCTTGCCCTTCGCAATCAACGCAGCGAAGCCGCTTCACACTTGAAGCAAGAAGTCCGCGCAGCAAAAAGGCCAGCGGGAATCCGTGGCCTCCTTGCAGGAATTATCAAGGTCGGTCGTTAGCCGACGCTGACGACTTCGTACTTGATGTCACCCTTCGGCGTGGTAATAACGGCGGTGTCGCCGACCTTTTTGCCGAGCAAGGCCAAACCGATCGGCGATTCGTTGCTGATCTTGCCGTTCAGCGGATCGGCTTCGACAGGTCCGACCACATGGTAGTTAACGGTCTTGCGGCCGGTCTTGAGTTCGACCTTGCTACCCAACTTGATACTGCTGCTTTTGGTCGCGGCGATGATCGTCGCGTTGAGCAGGATGTCTTCAATTTCGGCGATGCGGCTTTCAACGAGACCCTGTTCTTCGCGCGCTGAGTCATACTCGGCATTTTCGCTCAAATCACCGTAATCACGGGCTTCAGCGATCTTCTCGGCAATCGCGCCGCGGCGGCCTTTCAATTCCTCGAGTTCTGCCTCGAGTTCCTTCTTGCCCGCGTCTGTGATCTGGAATTGTTTCTTCATAGTAGTTAAACCTTGTGTGATTGTTGATTACAAAAAGTGCTGTCTGCAGCACCCCTCACTTGTTTGCTCTTTCGTTAACCTAGTCTAGCAACAAGCTCTGAACGTGTCAATTGAACCGCTTCACCGCTGGTACGCTCGGTATGTTCGAGCTTCCCCGCCTCGATAAGCCGGTCGCTGACCGTCACGCGGTGCGGCATGCCCATCAGTTCGGCGTCGGCGAACTTGGTGCCTGGCCGCTCGTCGCGGTCGTCATAGAGCACCTCTATGCCCTTGCTCGTCAGTTCGGCATACAGTTCGTCGGCCTGCTTGGTTGCTTCGTCGCCGCCGATACGCACCAAGTACACCGTAAACGGCGCGACCGACTCTGGCCACACCAAGCCCTTGTCATCGGCGAACTTCTCGACGATAACGCCCATGGCACGAGTAATGCCGATGCCGTACGACGCCAGATAAATCGGTTTTTGCGTGCCGTCGCTGTCGGTGAAGCGGATACCCATGGTCTCGCTTTTGTCGGTACCGAAGTTGAATATGTTCCCCACCTCGGCGCTCTTTACCTTCTCGAGCTCGCTCTTTTCGATGCCAAGCTCTTTGACCGCGTCGTCGAGCACTTCTTCGTTGACGGCGATGTTCTTCTCGCGGTGAACGTACAGCACGTCTTCGCCCGCGTCGCATATAGTCTGGAACTCATGGCTGAACTTGGTGAACGCGCCGCCGCTCGCGAACGTCACGTACGTGTCGTCGCCGATACCCAGCCGGTCATATACCCTGTTGTACGCCTCGATGGCACCGCTATAATATGTGTCCAAATCTTCGGCGCTCGCGTGCAACGAATACATGTCTTTCATCACGAACTCGCGGCCGCGCATGATGCCGCTCTTAGCGCGCAGCTCGTTGCGCAGCTTGGTCTGGAACTGATAGACGCTCGTCGGCAAATCCTTGTAGCTCTTCACGAACTGCTGCATCATTTCCATGATCGCTTCCTCGTGACTCCAGGCCAAGCCAAGCTCAGTGTCGTCTTTCAGTTTGGTCTTGAACCATACGTCGACCACCTCGTCATCCCACCGGCCGGTCGTTTCCCATGTTTCGCGGCGCTGCAGGCTGCTCATGATGATTTCTTGGCCGCCAATCGCGTTCATTTCTTCGCGAACGATCCGCTTGATGTTCTCGAGCACGCGCAGGCCAAGCGGCGTATACGCGTATACCCCTGCCATTACTTTGTATACGTAGCCCGCTTGAATAAGCAGCCGCGCGTTTTTCGCGGTCTCGTCGCCAGGGACGTTCTTGCTGGTTTTGGTAAATAATTGTGAAACTTTCATGATATCTCGCCCTATTATATAAGCTTAGTGCCGGATTCGCCAGCCAAAACCTTGCGCACCACGTCGTGGACGCGGGCGTTGGCGATGTACGGCTGCGTGCCACCCTCGAGCGCGATGCCGCTCGCCAGCAACTTGCTCGCCATGCCGCCAGTGCCATGCTCGGACCGCGCGTCGCTCAAGTGGCCGCGTGCCTCAGCCAAGGGCAGTTCGGCGATGTGCCGCTGCTGAGGGGTGCCGAAATCAGCGAACAAGCCGTCTTGGTCGGTCAACAGTACCAAATGGTCCGCGCCTATGGTCACCGCCACCAGCGCCGACAATTTGTCGTTGTCGCCGAAAGTAAATTCCTCGCCGGTCACCGCGTCGTTCTCGTTGACGATCGGCAGCGTGCCCATGGCCCACATCGCTTCGAAGGTCGCCACGAGCGAAGCGGCGTCGGTCGCGTCGCTCAGCTCACGAGCCGTCACGAGCACCTGCCCTACCGGTCGGTTTTCCATGGCCGTGCTCCACCGTTCCATCAGGCCGACCTGGCCGATACTGGCAAGCGCCTGCAAGCGGCTCAATTCCGACGGCCGTTCGGCGAGGCCGATCCGTCGGACGCCAAAGCCGGTCGCGCCGGAGGTCACTAAGACCACGTCGAACTCGTCGCCAAGTTCCCGCAGCGACGACGCTACGCGGTCGAACGTCGACGTCGGCCGTTCGTGGTCCTTCAAAAGGGTGCTGGTTCCCACCTTTACTACCAAACGTGGTTTTGCCACCCTACGCTCCTACCAAAGGGCTGACGAACAGAATGTAATACGCGATGCCGTTTTTGATCATATGCACCAGAATGCCCGCCCAAATGCTGCCCGTCAGACTGCGCAAGCCGCAGAGCACCAGACTGAGCACGAACACGTCGACGGCGACGTTCCACTGCAAATGAACCGCGCCGAACAAGAGGCTGGTCGCGATCGCCGCTACCACTGCCGGTACGTAGCGTTTGAGCTTGCCGTACAAATAGCCGCGGAACAGGATTTCTTCGGCGATCGGCGCGATGACCACCAACGTCGCGAACGCGAGCAGGTTGTCGGCGCGGGTGCCGAACGCGGAAAAGCCGGTGTCTTGCACTTGATCGGCTGGAAAGCCGGTAATCAGCGTCGTCACCACGGTAAGCGTCACGGTGGTCAGCAACCCGTACGCCACGAACCCTACCGGCGACAGCGCGATGTCGCTCCACGATACCAGCCGCGACAGCCCGAGTTCCTCGAGCGAGGTTTTTCGCCGCCACAACACGTACGGCAACCCGATCGCGATGGCAAGTGTCAGCGAATACACGAGCGCGGCGATCACGGTGCGGATGGCCGATTCGCCCACGAACGAGCTGAGCGGCACGCCGGCCCAGCCAAGCAGCGCCAACACCGACGACACCAGCACCTGCCCGGTCACGAACGCAATCAAGACCCAAAGCGGCAACCCGAGCAGCGCCGACCATTTGAACGCCCGTTTCGCCGTTACGGCAACCGAATGATCGGCCGCGTTTTTGGCCGCCTTGCCAAGGTGCCGATGGCTACTTGATGAGTTTTCCGACATCGGCGATCGTCACGAGGACCACGAGTCCCATTAGTATCATGAATCCGGTCGCTTGGATTTTTTCCTCGCGTTCTTTGGTGAGCTCTTTGCGGAACAAGCGGAATCCTGCCATGGTGAACCAGCGGCCGCCGTCGAGCGCCGGAATCGGCAACACGTTCATGACTGCCAGGCCGATGGAGATGAACGCGACGAGCAGCACCAGCTGCGTAGGACCTGCCTGCGACGCCGCCGGGAACAGAATGCCGAAGATACCGACCGGTCCGGCAATGCTCTCGCCTACCGCGCCGACTTCTTTGCTGCCGGCCTGGCGCGTGGCCGCGTCGCCACTGAACTGGTTCGCGATGCCTGTTACCAAGTTGCCGAGTATGGTCACGATACCTTTGAGCGTTTCGTAGGTCAGCTGCCCAGCGACGCCAATGCCGACGATCGGTGCCGACCACGTGGAATGGGTCTGGCTTGCTTGGCCGACGCCCGCGCCGAACGCCGATCCCGAACCATCGCGCAGCGTCACGGTTTTGGTCGCCTCGGTACCGTCACGCTCGTAAATCACCGGTACCGTCTTGCCGCGGTTCGCCCGCGACACGTCAATGAGTTCCTGCGACGTCTTGATTTCCTGGCCGGCAAACCGGATGATCTTGTCGTTCGCTTCGAAGCCCGCCTTTTCAGCCGGCAAGTCCTTGACAATCGATACCAGCTGCACCGGTCCGTTCACTACCGTGGTGTCGCCAGCAACGCTGAACTGGTTCGGAATCACCTGTGGCAGTCCGGTAACCGCCAGTACGCTCAGCAAGAAGGCGGCCGTCAGCCAGTTGATCGTCACGCCCGCGAGCAGGATTTTCGTTTTAGCCCAAAAGCTCGCGGCGCCGTAATCGCCTTTTTTGGTCGCCGAGTCGTGCTCCCCTTGCATCTTCACGAAACCGCCGAGCGGCAGCCAGTTCACGCTGAACAATACGTTCTTGCCAATGAACGTGTCCTTGAGCTTCTTGCCCCACGCCATCGGCGGGAACCCGATGCCGAATTCTTCGACCACCACGCCGTTGCGTTTGGCAGCGATAGCATGGCCAAGCTCGTGCAGCACGACCAAAAGCGTCAGCGCGATGACACCGACAATTATTCCGAAAAGCAGTTCCATCACAATCCTCCCTTATGACGTTCGTATTTGAGTGCAGTTCGGGACGGAAAGCGAGGAGCGTAAGCGAGGCGTACAGCATGGTACGACGAGAGCGCACCGCAGCTTTCCGCCCGAAATGTGCCAAATAGGGACGTCATACCTTCAAAATATCTTGTTCTTTTGCCTTGAATGCAGCGTCGATCTTGCCTTGGTATTCAGCCACCAGCGCGTCGATCGCTTTCTCGACCGCCTTGACGTCGTCTTCAGTCAAAGTCTTCGCGTCCTTTTGGCGCTTGGCATCCTGCAGCGCGTCCTGGCGTGCGCCGCGCAGGCCGATGCGCGCCTCCTCGACCTTTTCGCCGGTCTGCTTGACCAGCTGCTTACGTCGCTCTTCGGTAAGCGGCGGAACCGGCACGCGGACGACGCGGCCGTCATCGGACGGATTAAGCCCAAGTGATTGGTCGTTCCGGATCGCAGCGGTGATCGCGGCGATATTGCTCGGGTCGAACGGCGTCACTTGCAACAACTGCGGCTCCGGCGCGTTCACGTTCGCGGCTTGGTTCAACGGCATCACGGTGCCATATACTTCGACTTTCACGCCGTCGAGCATGCTCGCCTGCGCGCGGCCGGTCTGTACTTTACGCAGCTCGCCTTCAAAGTGGTCGAGCGCTGCTTGCATCTTGAGTTCATAGAGGTCGGTATCAAACATAATCTTATATATTTTAGCATGCTCGCCCACGATTCCCGCCAATGAAATACCGCCCCGTACGGGGCGTCATCGTAAAAAAACTGCCGCGCGTCTACTGTCCAGTTACTTGCTTCGAAGATTCGCGTCGTCGCTACCGACCATCTTGTCGGCGCCAATGGCCTTGTTCGGCTCGGCCTGCTGCTTGCCGACCGCCACGTCCATGACGGCTTTTGGCATGTCAACGAACGTCGTACCCTGCTCTCTAAGCGGCCACGGCGTCGCGTCATAGCCTTTGTGCCGGCTCACCTCGCTCCAATAGTCCGCCTGCACGTCCTTGTACGATACGCTCTCCACGGGAACAATGTGGCTGAGTCGCCCGTGCGGCTGGTCGGCCACGCCATGTAGCGCGGCGAACGCCGCCACCGCCCCGAGCGCGCTCGTCAGCAGCAGTCGGCCTTCTGGGGTACGGGCAGCTTCTTGCAGGGATTGGTGTCGGGGTGAACGTTCGGTTGTCATGGTGCTAATGTTTGTACTTGCATATTACCATAAAAAGTATTAAAAGTCAATAAATACCCTATGAAAAACCGCCCCGTGTGTGGGGCGGCATGCCGCTAGGCTGGTTCCAGTTGCGTGGCGATCAACTCGACCGCGTCGTTCAAGAACAACCCGGCGCTAATACTGTGGCTTTTGACCTTGCTCGGCACCGACAGGAAGATTCGCGTCAGCGCTTCGCTTTCGCCCTCGCTGGGGTCGGGCAACCCGGCCGTCACGTGCGGAACGTGGTTCAGCTCGCGCAGCCAGTCATACTTCCGCTCGGTCGCGACCGTCATTTCAAGGCTTATGAACGGATCGCCGATCAGCTCGTGGGGCGCGTCGCCCGCGACCGCCGCGATCGCGTCGGTAACGAACAGGCCGCCGCTGATGCTATGGCTTTTGAACGCGCCCAGCACCGAAACGAACAGGTACGTACGGTCGACGAGCGTCTGCTCGCCCTGCGAGATCAGAATTTCATGCATCACGACTGCCGTCACGTGCTCGCGCGCGTTCAGGTTTTCGAGCCACTCGTCCTTTTGCGATCTCTCGACCAGCACTACCCGGCCGATCTCCACGTCGTCGGCGACTTCGTAGCGCAACTCTGTCATCGTGCTCCTCACGTCGATGGTCATGCCTATTTAAACAGGTTTTGGCGCACCCGTGCAAGCATAAGAAAAACGACCCATCAAAGGGCCGTTTTTCCGTGAACAAGGTTCTTATTCGTTGACGCCGAGTTCGATGCGCTTGAACTGCGAAATACGGATGTTTTCGCCGCTGATCGCGATCTGTTCCTTGATGCGTTCGCCGACGGTCTTGGTGTCGTCAAGCACGAATGCCTGCTCGCTCAAAACCTGCTCAGCGAAGTACTTGCTCAACTGGCCTTCGACGATCTTTTCACGGATGTCTTCTGGCTTCTTGGCAAGGTCGTCGCTCGCGAGCAATTCTTGCTTCTTCGCGTCGTAGATGTCCGCCGGGATGTCTTCGAGCGTCGAGTATACCGGTGCCATGGCAGCGATCTGCATGGCGATCTGGTGCGCGAATTCCTTGAATTCAGGCAGGCGTGCCACGAAATCGGTCTCGCAGTTCACTTCCACCACCACGCCGATACGGCCGCTGTGCACGTAGCTGTCGATGATGCCTTCGCGGGTTTCGCGGTCACCCTTCTTTTCAGCCTTTGTCAGGCCCTTCTTGCGAAGCGCTTCAAGCGCTTTGTCGAAGTCGCCGTCGGCATCAACCAACGCCGCCTTGGCGTCGGTCAGGCCGATACCGGTCAGTTCTTTCAGTTTCTTGATGTCTTCTACAGTAATTGCC
>JALRBE010000014.1 GCA_023262335.1 Candidatus Saccharimonadia bacterium
ATCATCCTTGGCGGTATCCGCTATACTACCAGCAACGGCGATGCCGGCGCGATCAAGAGCGCCAAAGATACCATCCTGTACGCGGTGGTCGGCCTGGTCGTTGCTATCTTCGCGTTCGCTATCGTCAATTTCGTCGTCGGAAGGTTATCATAAAGGAGGAATCATGAAAAAAGTAAAATTATTCGTTCTTAGCGCGTTCACGGTCCTTGGCATAGGAGTGCTGCCTGCGCTGGTTGCTGCTCCGGTGTTTGCCGGTAGCGCCGCCGAAAGTATCGGCGAAGGCATCGACAGTATCGGTGGCAGCGAGAACCAACCTACCCTTGAGCAAGGTATCAAGGACGTCGTGAACGTGCTGCTGTTCGTCCTGGGCGCCATCGCGGTCATCATGATCATCATCGGCGGCATTCGCTACACTACCAGCAACGGCGATTCGAGCGCTATTACCGGCGCGAAGAACACCATTCTCTACTCCGTCGTCGGTCTCGTCGTGGCCATTCTCGCCTACGCTATCGTCAACTTCGTCGTCGACGCGTTTGCAGGCGGTGGTCGTTAAAGCATAGCCACTTAACAAAAGCACCGTAGTCTGGTATAAACGAAGTAAGCTAAAACAAGCGAAAGGAAATACATGTCCAATAACATCAAAAAACTATTGTCGGCTGCCCTTGCGGTACCCGCATTGGTACTCGGCATCGGCCTGTTCGCACAGCCAGTTCCTGCGTACGCTGCTTTCGAAGGCAGCCTGCAGGACGGCGCGAACTCGGCACAGGGCAAGGACCAGACCGGTGACGCGGCAAGCCTCTTCGGCGAAGGCGGCCAAGGCGGCGTGTTCCGTACTATCACGAACGTCATGCTGTTCCTCATCGGTGCAGTGAGCGTTATCATGCTGATCATCGGCGGTCTGCGCTATGTCATCAGTAACGGCGACTCAAGCGCCGTGCAGGGTGCGAAGAACACCATCCTTTACGCGATCGTTGGTATCGTCGTCGCTATCCTTGCGTACGCGGTCGTCAACTTCGTCATCAGCAGCTTCGCTGGTAACGGCTAAAAAACTACCGAGCAACGAAAAACCCACCCGGAAGGGTGGGTTTTTCGTATGGCCCGTGTACCCGCCTACAGGACCTGAATCTTTTTCGCTTGTTCTTGCTTGACCTTGTTGAAGATGATCGTCAGGACGCCGTCCTTCAAAACCGCTTCGACTTCGTCTTCCTTTACCGCGACTGGCAACGCCAGCGTGCGGCTGAACTCGCCCCAATAGCATTCCTGAATGTGCCAGTTCGTCGCTTCGGCATCGTCGCCGCTGCTGAGCGTACCGCTGACGGTCAGGATGCCGTCGCTGATGCTTACGTCCAGTTCGTCCTTGTTGACGCCGGCAGTACGCGCTTTGACGACGAGACGTTCCTCGGTCTCGTAGACGTCAACGGCGAGCTGGCCTGGAAAATCGTCTTCAACGGGTTCGTCGCTTGCCATAGGCGCGCTGACAGGACTGGTATCGGTAAGGTCGTCGTCGTTCAAAAACGCCGCGGCCAATTCGTCTTCGATCAATAGATCATCATTTTGCTTGCGGGCCATAGTATCCTCCACTTTCCTCTTGGTCGCTTGACAAATAGTCTTCTACAGTATAACCAAAGCTGGTGGTATAATCAACCGTAGCAACCGTCAAAACGTAAAAATAACAATGCTAGATACTCTCTTGTCCATCGTCGCTCCTCACCACTGTTCTGGGTGCGGTCAAACGGGCACTTTGTTATGTGAAAATTGTAAATATGACATCGTTCAGGAGCCGTATTTGGCCTGCGTGGCCTGCGGGGGTGGCATCGCGCCGAAAAGCGGCATATGCGCCGACTGCACCGTGCCCTACGTGCGTGGGTGGTGCGTTGCGCCCCGGCAAGAGCAACTCGAAGCGCTCATCGACGCCTACAAGTTTGGTAACGCACGCTCGGCATATGTACCGCTAGCTAGCCTCCTGGACGTGCGGCTCCCGGAGTTGCCTGCGGACGTTCGGGTCGTTCCTGTTCCGACGGTGTCCGGGCATGTGCGCCAACGAGGGTACGACCATATGCTCCTTATTACCAAGCGCTTCGCGAAGTTGCGCGGGTTGCCGCTTGATACCGCACTGGACCGCCGTACGGCCACTCGGCAGCGTGGTGCTGGCAAGCGGCAGCGCACGGAGCAAGCAAAGCGGGCGTTCGTGCTCCAAGGAACTTTGGATCCGGATGCGACGTACCTGCTCGTGGATGACGTCGTGACGACCGGCGCGACCATGAAGTACGCGGCGAAGACTCTGCGTGACGCCGGCGCGCAAACGGTATGGGTAGCCTCGATCAGTTACCAATTGCTCGACTAACAGTGGTCAATCTGGTATAATTCACTACTGTACCCGTTTCGTTCCATGCGGCGCAGCCGCCCCAATTCGAAAAACCAAGCTTGCTGTTTGTCGAATTGAGAGGAGGAATAACGGAGGAGTGGCAGTTTTTCGAATGTATTCGAAAACGAGAACTCCAAGTACATTCCGACGAGGAGAGGTGACCGAGTGGTTGATGGTACTTGTCTTGGACGAAGTGTTGCGAAGCAACCAAACAAGCGGCCGAAATGTATTTCGGGGCTGGTTTTCAAGACTAAGTCGTCAAGCCGGCGCAATTCCTTTACAATACGGCAGAATACGGAGAGGTGACCGAGTGGTTGATGGTACTTGTCTTGAAAACAAGCGTGGGGCAACTCACCGCGAGTTCGAATCTCGCCCTCTCCGCCAAGAAAAATAACGTCCATTTGGACGTTATTTTTCTTGCTCCGTGGTCAAGATTCGACCTCGCGGGCGACACGGAGTGGCGCGACCGCGAGTTCGGCGTAATGAGTGAAGCGGAAAAGTGTTTATATTTTTTCGAGAACGATTGAAGGAGCAAGCTTGCTTGCAATACCTCGCCCTCTCTCATTGCCCTCCGACTTGCGATAATCTCCCCTCTCCGTTACCATATGACCATAACCATTTCAAACAAAAAGGATTCCCATGACAAAATACACCGTTAACTCACTCATCGTCATCGTTGCGCTCTACGCGGTGTTCGCAGGCGTGTCCGTCATAACGGTCGTTCTCGGGTGGGCGTCGTGGAGTGACGTGCAGGACTGGCTGCAAAATGGCGCGCTCATCGCGGGCGTATTCTTGGTAGTAAACCTTGCCATTACCTGGCTCGCTAGTCTTGTTTCTCGCCAACAAAACGACGCTCCCGCCCGTAAGACCAAGCGGTAGCATTCCGCTCTTGCTTGACTACTGTTGGCCAAGATGTCAAATTAAGTGCGTACGCTCCCTATCGAGAGGAATGTAAGCACATGTCCCAAGACGACGTCACGACGTCATCGTTCGAGCATCTGAAACCAATTCGCGACCAATACCTCGCCATCACCGACAACTGGTGGCTGCGGTGGGCGGGCTTCAACGGAGCCGGCTTTTCCAAGCAGGATGGCCAGTGGGCGATCGCGGTGAACCTCGAGCACCCCTACGGGCTGTGGCTCGCAAAGCTGATTGCCCGAAAGCGTTTTCCGGGTGTGCCGTTCGAATTCACTGTCATAGGAAGGATCAGGGCGCAATGAACGAAACCGAGGTAGCGAATCTCGTTACCGAATTGAAGGCAGCGGCAAATGAGCCGGTGGAACGCAGGGTGTTCGACGAGCTTTATGGTCGGACCATCGCGACTTTCGACATTGACGACATCGAAGTCGCCAGGGTGGCGAAGGTCGCCATACCAACCGCCATGCGCTGGAGGACTGGCGCATCGGCGCCGGTGCCCAGGGGTCGCCCTTCCGTGATCTTGGCGTTGCTCAAGCTTCTTGAGGAACGAGAGCTGCGGTCGGTACACCGGCTGCAGCGCGCGCTGTTGCGACTCAGCGAGCGAAAGGTCGCTTACCGCATTCGTTCGGTGGCGTACGATCAGACCGGCCTTGCGGGCAGGCTCGCTTTTCCGTCGCAGTCTCTGCTCACGGACGACGCGGATTATCCGGCGGATTTGCCGGCAGGTCTCAGCGAAGTCGTGATCGTCAGCGACACGCCGAATCCTCACCTGACCCTTCTGGTGCATCCGGTCGGCGATCCGAGACGCCTGGCGCTCGTCGACTTCCGGCAACTGACCGTGATCGGTTAGGCACGCAAAGTCCCTTGCTTGGCAAGGGACTTTTTCTTTGGGTCAGACTTTTATGTATTCGTCGGAGCGACGCCGCCAGACGCCGGGGTGCCAGCGAACGACGATATGACGAAGTTGACGACCGCGTACGCGAGCAGTGCCACGACGATACCGACGATGGCGTACAGAATGGTATTCTTCGCTGCCTGTACCGCGGTGCTGTCGCCACCGGAGACTACGTAACGGATACCACCGATGATGAGCATGATGACGCTGATCGCGCCGATGAGGAACAGCATGACGTTGCTGATAGTACTGAACGTACCGGATTGCCCAAAGAGGTCGGTTGGCATGTCAACGCCGCGCGCGGCACCTGCGCCGTCCGACATGGTGCCGCTAAAACCTGCCGCAAGAGCGGAGCTTTCCAGCACGAATATGACGCCGAGTAGCATAAGGGGCGCCGTGAGTGCTGCTAAAACTCTCCTTACCATACTTTTATTATAGCATAACGGAGTCGTTACTGCAATTCTTATGCTTATATAAGTACTAGCCTCACCTCTGTGCCTATGCTATAATCATGCAAGTCGCAAGGTTTAATCGTGCGAGGCGTACAAAATAAACGTGAGCCCAAGTGGCTGCTGCGTGAAACGTGAATAATGGACGGAACCCGTCCCCTTCGGCCACCGTGCAGAAGAGTTGTTATTTCGTAGGTAGTGGCTATCAAGTGAGCGTTACCCTATACACGGAGGAGTACCCAAGTGGCTGAAGGGGACGGTTTGCTAAATCGTTAGTCCGGGGAAACCTGGAGCGGGAGTTCGAATCTCCCCTCCTCCGCCAGAAGAAAAAAGACCAGAATCTAAAGATTCTGGTCTTTTTTCTTTGCGCAGCAGGAAAGATTCGGACTCCGCGCTGATTTTGTGACAAGTCACAAAATGCGGGAGTATCGCTCCGGCTAAAGCCCTCGCTCCTTCGCTCGAAATGGGTCGAAAGCAAGCTTTCACGTTCCTTTTCTCGCTTCGCCGAATCTCCCTGTGCGCGATGAGCAAACGAAGGAACGGAACAAAGTGGAGCGATACCTCCCCTCCTCGCCGCCGAAATCCTCATATAACCGTACGGCGTCATTATGCTCACACTTGCCATGTGCGCCTGTTCATTGCTACATTCGTACCTGAACCCGTGAAAATCGGGACGTTCCACGACAAGCAAGCAATGGCACGAGAGGAAACGCACATGTCTTCCGTTCAAAGTGATGACAAAATGTTCGAGGAATGGCAGCAAGCTATCTGGCGAGGGCCAGGCAAAAACCGCTGCGCTAGGCCCGACGACACTGGTGGTACAAAGTGTAAGCTAGTACCAGGGCATGACGGCGATCATGACTACAGGCTTGAGACGTTCTACGTCTGCAAGCAATGCGGCTCGCTCGTACTCAACAAGAAGCGCCACAAAGAGTGGCACGAAGAGATAAGATGCTCGTGCTCACACGGTTTGACCGATGAATATTGCCCCATCCACGGCGACGGTGAAACCTGATGGATCAAATCGCGCACGAAGTCAACGGAACTACCTACTACGCCTGCGGCGAGTGCGGGTCGTGCGGCTGTGGAATCCCCGGGCACGAAGCCTGGGGTTATAAGCCAAATTGCAGCCGCCGGATTCCGGCCGAATGGCACGACGAAGACTGCGTCATGATGGGACCCAAGCGGTTCATGATCTGCTCCCATTGCCGGCGCCCGCCCTGCGACAAACCGCAGTTGACGGACCCTCCGCAGTGACGCTCGCTGCCATGCGTAGCACAGGCCCGGAAGGGCCTTTTTAATATGATGTAAAATTTTCGATAGCTCACTCGCTTCAACTCTTGTATTGTCGGTAAGTATAAACGACGGGAGTTTTATGAAAGCAGTCACATGGCAAGGCAAGCGTAAAATGGAAGTCAAGGAAGTGCCAGACCCGGTGCTCGTCGATCCGACGGACGCCATTATCAAAGTGACGTCAACGGGTATATGCGGTTCCGACCTGCATTTGTACGAAGTGATGACGCCGTTCATGGAGGCGGGGGATATCGTAGGGCACGAACCGATGGGAGTCGTGCAAGAAGTCGGATCGGGCGTAAAGAACCTGAAGGTTGGTGACCGCGTGGTCATACCATTCAACATATCGTGCGGCTATTGCTACATGTGTAACCGCGGCTTGCAGTCGCAATGCGAAACCACGCAGGTGCGCGAGTTCGGCCGTGGCGCGCAGTTCTTCGGGTATAGCAAGCTGTACGGGCAGGTGCCGGGCGGCCAAGCGGAATACCTGCGCGTACCGCATGCCGACTACGGCGCGATAGTAGTACCTCCCGGACTTCCGGACGACCGGTTCCTGTATCTTTCGGACGTGTTACCGACGGCTTGGCAGGCGGTCGAGTACGCCGACGTGCCCAAGGGCGGATCGGTGGCTATCGTCGGGCTCGGGCCTATCGGCGAAATGGCGGCGCGCATCGCGTTGCACCGCGGCGCCGGCACGGTCATCGGCATCGATATCGTGCCGGAACGGCTTGCTCGTGCCAAAGCCCGCGGCGTTGAGGTTATCGACGCTGCCGACATGAGCGACGAAGACATTACCAAAGCCGTACAGGGACTGACGGACGGCCGTGGCGCCGACGCGTCGATCGACGCCGTGGGCATGGAGGCGCACGGTTCGCCGTTCGGTGCCATGACCCAACAGGTCGCAGGATTCTTGCCTGACGCCGCTGCGCAAAAGCTGTTCACGACCGCTGGGCTCGACCGGTTGAACGCGCTGTACCGGGCTATGGACATCGTCAGGCGCGGCGGTACATTGTCGATCGTCGGCGTGTACGCGGGCCAGGTTGACCCGATTCCTCTCGACACCCTGTTCGACCGTCAGATCCAAGTCCGCATGGGCCAGGCGAACGTGCGCCGCTGGACGGAAGACTTGTTGCCGCTCCTGACCGACACGGACGTGCTGGGGGTCGACGGTTTCGCGACGCACCACGTGCCACTGAGCGAAGCCCCCGCGGCATACGAAACGTTCCAAAAAAAGCAGGACGGCGCCGTCAAGATCGTGCTGCACCCATAGGCGGGCGACTGCTACCCTACCGCGATTCGCTTGGGTGTACTATGATGAGTCCTGTTTCATGGTTACGAAAAACGTAAAAATCCACCTGACAGTCCTGCGCACGGAGCAGCTCGACGACGTCACGATGACGGTCCATTTTACCCGGCCGGCGGGGTTCGAGTACGAATCGGGTGATTGGATCGACCTTGGCTTTGATGACGTAACCCCGAGCGGTGGCATTACCTACTCATTGTCGTCGTCGCCGACGGAGCCTGAACTTTCGATCGCCTTCCGCGTAGGAATCAGCCCGTTCAAGCGCCGGCTGCAGTCGCTCGAACCTGGCGATACGCTGTTTATCAGCCAATATGGCAACGACTACGGATTTCATCTCAAAGATAACCGCTCCAGCGTGCTTATCGCTGGCGGCATAGGTATCGCGCCGTTTCGCAGCATGCTCAAGGAATTGTATGACACCGGCAACAAAAACCAAGTGCAATTGGTGTACATGAACAAAGGTACGCAGTACGTGTTCGCCGCCGAAATCGAAACATGGCGCGCGGCGCTGCCGAACGTCCGGGTGGATTACGTGGACACGACGGGCTTGAACCGCAAAAAACGCGAAAAGTTACTCGTAGGCTTGATCAAAAACGACGCGCACCATTACTTCGTAGCCGGGCCGGAAGGCATGGTCGAGGCGACGGAGCACCTGCTAATAGACGCAGGAATCAGTGCCCGCGACATTCGCATCGACAGCTTTGGCGGATATTGATTTTTTGTTAATAAAATAGTATGGTATTGATAATTCCTGGTACGAACGTGCCAGGTCGTTTGTTTCGGCAAATATGAAGGCCAAAGGAGGGTATATGAGCGGACTTACCATAGTGTACGCGCTCGAAGAACCGCCGCATTCATTCGCGAAATCCGTCTTTCTTGCCGGTCCGACGCCCCGTGACGAACGGGCACGGTCGTGGCGACCAAGCGCGATCGAAGCGCTTGAACGCGCCGGGTACGATGGGGTCGTGTTCGTTCCGGAAGACCGCACCGGCGTTTGGCACGGCGACACTACCGCTCAAATCGAGTGGGAAGACCGCTGCTTGCATATGTCGGACTGCGTGCTGTTCTGGGTGCCACGCAACATGGAGACCATGCCGGCGCTGACCACGAACGTGGAGTTCGGCCGCTGGGAAGACAGCGGGCGCATGGTGCTCGGCACGCCCGATGACGCCGTGCGCAACGGGTATTTGCAGCACTATGCGCGCAAGCTCGACGTTCCTGTCGCCGACACGCTCGATGACACGGTGCGGCTGGCGCTGGAGCTCATTGGCGACGGCGCTGTCCGCTATGGCGGCGAGCGCGAAGTGCCGCTGATGATCTGGCGCACACCGGCGTTCCAGCAGTGGCACGACAATCTCGTTGTGGCTGGCAACCGGCTCGACCATGCCCGCGTGGTATGGACGTTCCGGGTCGGACCGGGCAGGAAGTTCGTGTTCTTTTGGGCGTTGCACGTGGACGTATATATCGCGAGCGAAGATCGTCACAAGACGAACGAAGTCGTGCTCGCTCGCCCCGATATCTCGACGATCGTCATGTACCAGCGGGCACCCGTGCTCGACGACAGCCTGATCGTGCTGGTGCAGGAGTTCCGTTCGCCGGTTTCCAACGGCACGAGCTTCGTCACCGAAGTCGCGGGCGGATCCAGCTTCAAGCCGGGTGGTAACCCGTTGCAACTGGCTGCCGAGGAAGCGCACGAGGAATCAGGGCTGGCAATCGACCCGTCGCGGTTCCGCGCGCACGAAGCGCGGCAGATGGTCGCCACCATGTCGGCGCACAAGGCTCACCTGTTTTCCGTGGAAATCACGGACGACGAAGCCGAGCAAGTGCGGCGTAGCGCCGGCGTGGCGTTCGGCGTACAAGAGGACACCGAGCGCACCTTCGTGACCATCGCGACGCTCGGCGAAATCCGCCAGCAAGCTACGGTCGACTGGTCCATGCTGGGGATGATCCTCCAGGTGCTCGCTTAGCGCGGGCGAACCCTTCTGATTTTCGGGAGGGTTTTTCTTTTACGTTCATCAGGATGAGTTGCGGTTGATGATTACGTATTATCTGGTATAATACCGTTATTCCATTCGGAACGCCCTTACGAACAGGAGTGGCTCGTGTTGTGGGACATCGAGAATCATCAAATCGGCCTTATCGTGGCTGTCATATGGAACCCTGCTATGGCGGAACGGTTCCCCAAGGAGCGGCACCAGGAATGCCGGGTCGACCTTCGCACCGGTCAGTGTCACGGATGGCACTGCAACCGCTGCGGCGCCCCCACGGACGCCCAAGGCGGCCATTACTGCCCCGACCGACCGCAGGCAGGATGATCATGGAAATCAGCTTCGTTGGCTATCCGTCTACCGGTTATGGCTGGGAATGCGACCGCAAGCCAGACAAGCGGCAGTACAATGAGCGTTTCCCGGAAGAGGTCGAAGACCCGATCGACATACCTATCGGCGGACCGGTGTACGAAACGTTCATCTTCAACGACGTGACGCCCGGAACCGTGCTGACGTTCGTCTATCGGCGACCATGGGGGCATAGCACCGAGCCGCTCAAGACCGTCCAACTGCTTGTGACCGGCCCCGAGTGAACCAGAGCCCGCATCAACGGAGATGCGGGTTTTCCGTTGGGAATCACCTGTCGACCATCCATTGATATAATTATTAAAAAATGATATAATATAAATAATCTCCAAATCGGAGACGTTCTTCGTGGGCGCATCAATCAGAAAGGTTCACATGAAACCGACGAAACCCGGCAAGCTTGGCGACATCGAGTTCGACGGCACGACCACCTGGGTGTGCATGGGCGGTACCGACTGGACCAACCACATCGAGCGCGAGCTGCCGGCACCGTTCCCGTTCCAGCCCCCTCTGCGGCGCCGCCGCGAAAAAAAGCGCGGCTTCGGCATCCTCCTGGTCCGCATGCGGTAGCCTGGCAAGCAAATCACCGCCTCACGGCCCTACGACATCCAGCGTGTCGTAGGGCTTTTTCAATGCCTTGTCCTGTTGTATATTCGTTGATAAAAATACAACTTATATACTGACATATCGCTTGCGTTTTATGAACAGACAGAGGTAAGCGTTGTATCATTTACATTTTAATTTTGTGTTGATCCAGTTATCCTAACCTCGTTGTCGTGGTAGCCCACAAAGCGGCGCCCGACGAGCAAAGGAGAACCGTATGGAAAAACTGAATGGAAAACTGCTGCAACGACGAGTAAATTTACACGATCAGCAACTAGAAATCATGATGGAAGCCGCAAAGCAGCGCGCCGAGAACGAACGCCTGCAAAGCGAACTCAAGGAGCAAAAGCGTGTTGAGGCGGACAAGCGTCGAGAAGAAGAGACACGGACCAGCGTCTTTGAGCTACTTGGCAAGGAGCCGTTCGCGTCTGCCGATTCATTGAGCGCGGACTATTACTTTTACGAAACAGATGACGGCGTCGGGAGTGAAGTCGACGTCCTGTGGACGTTCAGAAGGGATGAGGAAGTGTTCATACTGACCGAAAAAAGCATCCATTCGAACATTGGCTGGGGCGGCCCTAAGACGGAATCTGGCGATCATACTTGGATATTCGCGAGCGACACGTCACGCCCGCTCGTGACGAAGAACAATTACCGCGGTCTTGCTTATAGTGACGGCTTGCCACTTAATATGGAGGGCTTTGAGGCGAGCCGATGGGGCAAAGTGCTACCGCTGCTCGAGCATATGGTTGCAAGTATTGACCGAAAGCGCATGCTGGTTCGCGCGAACGACCTGCTGGACCTTTATGGAGTGCAGGAAACTCGTGATAAACGACGATACACGTACGCTGATATCACGCGCTTAAGCGTTGACGATGACCATGGCGATACATGGACGCTCAGCAGGGCGAACGACGAGGACCAGGGTGTGTATAGCATCGCATACCAGTCCGGTCATTCGAGTGAATCGTGGACGCTTGAGCTTGAGTCACGCAACGCCCATCCGCGATGGTATGTTGACGGGAAAAACAGGGACGCGAACCACAGAAGACTGCATGTTGACCATATCGGCATGTTCAAAAGTGGGTTCGCGGTCGTGGAAAGTGCCGTTACTCCTGCCCTGTTCGATATCAAGGATCTGACATGAGTGATACTATGGAAGCAATGAGCGTCATTTATTTCGTGACCGGCAACGAAGGCAAGTTCCGCGAAGCCAAAGAGCAATTGCCAACTCTAGAGCGCGTAGAAATCGACCTGCCTGAAGAACAGTCGCTTGACCCGCAGTACGTGATCGCCAAAAAACTCGAAACCGCGCAAAGATTGCACGACGGCCCGCTGATCGTCGAGGATACGTCACTGTACTTGGACGGCCTGAACGGCTTCCCTGGCCCGCTGATCAAATGGATGATGCAATCGGTTGGTAACCAAGGCATTTACGACTTGTGCCAGAACATCCATAACCGCCGCGCCGTGGCAAAAACGGTCATCGGCTATTGGGACGGCACCGAGGTGCGCTACTTCGACGGCGCGACCGAGGGCCAGATCGTGGCGCCATACGGCAACGAGGGATTCGGCTGGGACGACATATTCCAACCCGACGGCTTGAACGAGACTTTCGCTGAAATGGGCGACGAGTACAAGCCTGAGTTCAGCATGCGTACCGAAGCGTTTGGCAAGCTGCGCGATTATTTGGCGAATGAATTGACAAATAAATAAATACGTTCTATCGTAGAGATACAATTCGAACGTATGGATGGCAGGTTGGGTTCTCGGAAAATGCACGGGCTAATAACTCGTGCATTTTCATTTGAAAGGAGAATCACACCATGAACAAACGTAACCAACCTGTCGATTGGAGGGCGATTTACGCCACGAAGACAACGAACGTATGGGATACGGCGCCCCATGAATACACGCGGCAAGCGGCACTGAACGCGCCGCAGGGCTACGCGACCGATCTTGGCTGCGGTGAAGGATATGACGCGCTGTATTTGGCAGAATCGGGCTTTTCGGTGACGGCCGTCGATATATCGGATGCCGCGCTGGACTCGCTTGCCCGAAGCGCTCGTGCTCGACGGCTCGACATAGCCACCCGCAACGATGACGTTCGCACCGTGCGTATTACCCGGCCGCAGTCATTGATTGCCAGTTACGGCGTGCTGCACTTTTTGGGCGACGCTCACGAACAGCAAATGCGGCACTTACAGCAAATGACAACGAACGGAGGGGTACATTCCTTGTATGTTTTTGGCGATACCGGTGATTTTTACGATATCGCCCGACATGACTACTGGTTTCCTAACCGCCGTGCCATCCGTGAATTGTACGACGGCTGGCATATCGAACGGCTGGAAGAAAAGCGGGTCGACCTGCTGATAAGGGGTGATAATGGCGAATTGCTTCAGAACAGCATGATCAAGGTGCTTGCACAAAAAACTGAATGAGTGGACTAAATAACTATAAAGTTATATAATATAGTAATCCATTACGATTCAGTCATGGATGTATTCGTTCGCAACGCCAACCGAAAGGAAGCGCATGGAACAGACGGTTCCGGAAGCCCGCTTTGACGAGTTCGAGGCCGTACGGGTATTCCCTCGCCCGGTCGTCAAGCACGCGGTACTCATTCCGATTCCTCGCACCGAAGACGGCATGGACATACCGACGTTCATCCGCCCCAGCTGGGGAGGTAGGCAAGTGTTCTACGGCGACTACTACGGATTCGTCAAGGACGGCAAGGTCGACTACGGTTCCGCCAAGGAGCAATGGGAGGCCATGCACGCCGAAATCGAGCCCGGGTACTGGGTCAAGACGGGCATTCCGACGGCATACCAAGCCGTCGCGCCCTGCCGGATCGTCACGCTCATACCGAGCGACGACGGAGGAATCCGCGAGGCGAACTACGTGCTCGCCCCAGGTGACTGGGTGCTCCGGCAGCCAGGCGGCGAAATCCAGCACGTCAAGCAGGCGAACTACCCGGCTATTTACTTCACGCAGGACGAAGCCGTGGAGCTTGGCCTGACCACGATGACGAACGGGTCGTTCGCCGACTGGGCCCTCGCGCATTGTCGCGGGTCCGTTCCGAGCTTGTAAGCAAGCTCCCTCGTACCATCCCGGCGCCACCACGGTGCCGGGTTTTTATTTGCGACTCACCCTAAAGCTTCAACGCATTGAAACCTTGGGGTGAGCCCCGCGCGGTTTCGCGCGCGGGGAACCACATCCATTCCTTTCTACTACAGCAGGCCGAGTTCCTTCATGGTGACCGCCGCTTCGGCGATCTTCCAGAACTGGATGGGCTTCCGGTGCGTGCCCCGCTCGGTCGTGACCGTGGCGGCCGCGATCAGCGCGGGGTCGAACTCGAAACGCTCGGAAAGCATCGCGAGCGCGGCGTCATGCTCCTGCTTGGCGGCTTTGTCGCGGTAGTTCGCGCGGCTGGCTAGGTTGGTCGTGACGACCAGGTCGAGCAACAGCTTCGCGTCGTCGTCCCGGTCGTTGATGACCGAAACGTACGCGCACTCCGGCCAAGGGCCTCTGACCAACTCGACTTCGTCGAAACCGAGTTCCCGACTAATGAACGCGACCGGCTGTTCGAAACTGCCATCGTATTCGGCGATCGGGACGATCGTCGCTTCGCGCGCGTCTTCCGCTTCGCGCAGTTCGGCGTCGGACAGTCTGTTGCGGGGCTTGATTTCCTCGAACAGTTCGTTCCGGCGCCGTTCGTACGCGGCGTTGTCGGCCACGCTGATACCGTTCGCCCATTTGGGCGTGACTCGAACCACGTAGTCGTGATCGGTCCAGCGGATGTGCCCGGGTACCTCGAGGGTCCGGGCATCGGTCGTCGCGGTGACGATACCGATGCCGTGCCAGCCACGTGCCCAAGGTTCATCCTCGGTCGCGGTGCCGGAATCGTCGACGGTTACCGTGCGGCTGCTGCCGGTGGAGCCGTAGCGGTCGCCGGGTTCCAGGTCGCCAGGGTTCTGGCGGCCGGTGACGATGCGCCGTGCGTCCTTGTAATCGGCGAACCGGTACAAGGGCCCGACACTATCGGGGAACGGCACCATCTCGCGGGCGAAGTAATCCGTCCGCGCGGTGGTCGCCGGTTCCGCGAGCACGCGGGACAGCACGTTGTCTTCGAGCCACCTCGCGATGTGCCCGAACAAATCCTGGAGCCGGCACACGTACGGCCCGCCGACGGCGAGGTCGATGTTACGGCCCAAAACCGGGTGGTCTTTCGACGCCACCAGGCTGGGCGGCCCCTCGTGCCAGTGCCACTCGAGCGTACCGCTGCAGTCGCAGGCGTTTTCGTACTTGCGGCGTAGCGGCGGTTTTTCGTCGTAGCGGACGTACTTGGACGTGGCCATGAACCGCTCCTTGTCTGCCTGCCAGTCGTCGCCGTCGTACGCGGTGACGCTCATGGACCAGTCCTCATAGACGCTCACGTCCCACTTGGGGATGAGAATGTCGTTGATGGCTGCCGAATCGGACCAATGTTGGCCGAAGCGGCCTTGCCTGCGGCCGAACCGGAGCACGAAGTCGTCGCCGCTGACCTTGCTCAGGTAGCGGTACTTCTCGTCGCCGTGGCCGTTTTCGAAGAACTCGACGGTCATGCCCGGCACGCGCCAGTCGCGCTTCTCGAGCTCGCGAACGATCTGCTCGCAGGCCTTGTCGAAGGGGTACTGACGTGACGTCGGGTACAGGAACGTCGGTTCCGTGGTCATGGTGGTCATTGCTTCCGTCCTTTCGGGGCGGTCGTAGCGAATGGGATGTGGGGTGCGTGCAGCGAATTGCTTCTGCATGCAATATTACTATTATACATTATTTTAATAAAAAAGTCAATAAAAAGCATAATAGGAATACGTAGTAAAATTCGACAATCAACAGAGTAGATGATATAGTAAAACTATCCTCAAAGAGGCGGACCTGGTACATCTACAGTAAGGTCGCTCATGTCACGTAAAACCGACAGGCAACAGCGGAACGCCGTCAAACTCACGCACCGCACGCACATCCGTGAGTTCGATCACTCCTGCGAGGTATGCAGCTCGTTCATCATCGGCGAGATCAGCGAAGACGAATGGGCGGAACGAACGGGAATGAACGCCCTCGAACGATCGCTATGGCAGCGGTTCACCGGCGCCGTTTGGTTCGGCCTCACCTGCGAAGACGTCATCATCCCCGGGTACGGCTGCCGCGGCGTACACCGTGTGATCCGTGGCTGTGGCTGCTCCGGTGCCAAACACACGATAAGCGGCTGTACCGTCCATAAGTCGTGCCTGCGAGGATACGACAGCCCCATGGCATAGCGGCCATCGGGCGCCCCAAGGAACGTTCCTTGGGGCTTTTTATGTGCCATTTACGAAATCATTTGAACAAAATAGCTAAAAATTGCTATAGTACGGATATGATTCGTAGTATGAGTGTCGGAGTTACGTTGTAAATGGTTGCAATAGAGGTATTATTGACGTCGCTCGGCCTCGGCGACACCGAACAGGCCCTGTATTTGGCCGGCCTCGAAGCCCGCGAGTCCGGCGTGTCGGAACTGGTCAAAAAGACCGGCATCAACCGCACGACCGCCTACCACGCGCTGATGACCCTGAACGAAAAAGGTTTTTGCAGCGAATCGAAAATCGGTGGCAAATTGGCATATGTCATGACGCAGCCGCAAGACTTAGCTCGAATGCTTAGCCGCAAGCAAGCGGCACTTGAAGCGCAAAAGAACGAGCTTGCCGCCCTTGCCGACCAGTTCCCTGCTCCTTCGGCAGTCGATAGCCAGATCTCGGTAGACAGGTTCGACGGCGTGGACGGCATAAAAGCCGCCGTGGACAAGGCGCTATACTGCCAAAACCGCAAATGGCGCATCATCGCCCCCAAGTCAAACTTCTTTTCGCAAATGCCGCGTGAGTATGCGCGCTACTTCATGGATACCCGGCAAGAACGAAACATCCAGTCGAAGTCGCTTTGGGAGCACCCTACTCCCGAGTCGCGCAAAATGGACATGCACGAACTGCTCATGCGCCGCCCGCGCTACTTGCGGCCGGAACTCACTGGCCAGTTCCAGGCCACGATCATTCAGTTCGATGACAAGCTGCTGTTCATCCATTCTCTTACGCAAAAATCCGCCGTGCTCATTACCTCGCGCGAGATCAGCCGCACGTTCCTCATCATGTTCGACAGTTTGTGGGCGGGCTCCACAAAGCCGGAATAGGCTTGTTCTTGAGAAAGCTTACCATTGACTGCAAATACTCACGGGTTGCCGGGTTCCACTCTTCGTTCCAGGCCCGCCTGTATAGCGCGCTGGCGGCGTTATCGTAATACTTCCACCTATGGCCCTGAAGCGCCATGACCGCAAGGTTTTTTTCGCTCGATTTTCGTATGAGTTCGCGACACTCAACCGCTTCGTCTTCGCTAAGGTCTCGTTTGCCATACAGCTCCTTCAACCTTCTGCCGCCTTTTGCCGCGTCGTAAAGAAGCGTATAGACTCCATGACGCATGTCGTCGGTATTCGGTTTGCCGGTTTCTTCTGGTTTGCCATAAATGCCCATGGTGTCGTCGTCGATTTGAAAGCCTAAGCCGAGGTTCGACGAAAAATCATTGAACATGTCCAAGGTCACTGGGTTATCGACGCCCGCCAGCGCGAGCCCTGATTTGATTGGCGCGCCAAAGCTATATTCGCCGGTCTTGCTTTTATAGACCGACCGAACCGATTCGCGCGTTTGCAAGTCGCGGCGGTTCGGCAGCTTGTTTTCCAATATGGTGCCGGCAATAATACGCTGATTCGCGTGATGCATGGTGCGGATGACGGCGAGTTGCCCTGGATACTCTCCGTCACTCACAATGTTCGTTGCTATCGTCATGGCGAGCATGCCGAGCTGCACTGCCCTGGCGTCGGCGACGTCGCGGTGAAATTCGATTTCGCGGTAGCGTTCGTGGACGGTCGGTTGTCCTTTTCGGAATTGCGAGTCGTCCATCCAATCGTCGATGATGAGTATGCCTGCGTTTTGCAATTCGGTCGCGGCTGCTACGCGCAGCGCGGCGTCGTAGTCGAAGCCAGGGTGTTTCAGGCCCGCGAGGCGCAGGACGAGAGATCCGCCGATTCCTCGTCCCGGTTTTGCCAAGTAGTCTTTGAGGATGTCGCGGTCTTCGCTGAGCGATTCATGCACTGGTAAAACGGAACTTTCGAATTGCTTGTCGATTTCCTCGTTCAGCCGCTCATGAATCCACCTGTTGTCGCGCTTCAGTTCGGTAAAATAATCCATGACTACCCCTTTGGTACGTAACCGCCGGTCTTGGCGCTCAGGTCGAAGTTGGCTTCGATGAACGCTATGACCTTCTTAGGGTCGACGTTGTGGTTGAATACGATGTTCGGGCCATGCTTGTCCAAGAATACCGCTTCGATTTCGCCGTCGTCGGTGCTGCGCAGGCCACGCGAGGTGTTTTCGCCGCATTCGTGGCTGCCGCATTCGAATTCGCGCTGCGACACCGTGGCGATGTCAGATCCTGGTTTTACTGGGCAGTGGAAGTGCACGATACAGTCCTTTTCGGGGTGCTGTTCGAACACGATGCGCTGCGACTGGCCGCCGACTGACGGCTTGCCACCGATGGCGACGACTTTGTCGGGGCCGTCGGTCACGACTTTTACTAGGCCCGTGGTCGGCAGGGTGTTGAAGTTCGTTTTGCGGCGCGAGGTCAAAAACTCGGTATCGCCGATTTTGGCCGCGAAATGCCCGGCGGTCACGCCAAGGAACGGTTTGTAGGCGCCGGCGGCAATGCAGTAATTGACTACTTCGCGCAGCGCTGGGTACACCTGTTCGTCATCCCATGGCACCGGTTCGCCGGCGACCACGGTCGATTCCGTGAACGACAGCTGTGAGCGCAAATACGCCATTTCCAGCAGCCCGCGCAGCGCCAGTTCACGGTCGGTGGTTTCGTGGTACGGCGCTTCTTCTGGCGTGACCACCATGTTGTTGCGGGTCACGGTGTCGTTGGCGAGTACCAGGTTCAGGCTGGCGTTCTTTACCAGGCGCAGGCCGGCGGAATACTGCTCTTCCGGCGTGGCGCCGGTGGTCGTCTTGAACCCGACGGCAAAAATGTCTTTGCGTGGTTTCATGCCGTCCACGCTGTCGCGGCGGAACATCGTCACCAGTTTGTCATTTGGAATCAACCGCATGGTTTGTTCGCCATTTGCGGTTTTCAGGCGGTCTGCGTGCATGCCGCTCGGCACGTCCCCTACTTCGCCGCGAAAATCCGCGATGGCCGGGTTCCAAAACACCACTTTGGTTTTGAAGTCGGTCGTAATGTCGTGTGCTAGGCCGCGTAAATCCTCCGATGTTTCCAGGTTGCTCGACGGGTCGGCCATTTTGGTCAGGTGCAGGTTGACGTCCATGCCGGACCAGTAGGTGCCGCACAGTTCGGCCAGGCGCCGGGCGGTTTTGCCGTACGCCCGCGCGCTGAGCGCCAAGTGTTCGCGTACCGGCTCTATGGTACCGCCGCCCACCACGTGTATTTGTCTTCGATCAGGAATCGCTAATCCTTCCATAAAATCTCCTTTCGTAGTCGTGCTACACCTGCAGTCTACGGCCACGCTACCGGGGCGGCAATCCGTGTTGACGACGCCTTGTAAACGGCTGCTCTAAAACATGATTGCGCGGCGCCTGCGCGTATGGTAAATATGCAGTGTAACTAATACGAGGAGATACCACGGCAGTGGCACGAGTCATCATTGAAGGAAGCAGTACGGCGAACGGGTTATGGGACGGCGAGGCCGGAGGCTGGGCGAGCAGGCTGAAGACGGCATTCATGGCAGATCGGCACAATTTCGCATCGGTCATCAATTTTTCGATTCCGCTACGCACGGCGGACGAAGTCGCGCGTGACCTACCGACCAACCTGCAAAACTACCAGGGTAACAGTCCGGCGCGCGTCGGGCTGTTCATGCTAGGCATGAGCGAATCGCGCATGCTCGACGGCGAGTACGCGCTACCACCGCTCGAATACCGCAAAGCGCTCGGGCAAATCAGCGTCGCGTGTTCGCAGTTCGGGTTCACGCCGGTATTCGTTGGCATGCCGCCGATCGACGAATCGCTGACACGCGACTTCGGCCGCGAACGGGCCACCTATACCCAGGCTAGCCGGGAAACGTACGACCGGATCGCCGCTGACTTCGTGAGCGATACCGGTGATGGCGTGTACGTCGACGTAGCAAGCCATTTCGCCGAACGATTTCCGGACACGCGCGACATACTCGACAGCGACGGCCTGCACGTGAACCACATCGGCCATGCCGCGCTCTGCGACCTGGTGCTGCCGGTTGCCAGACGTGAGCTTTCTCGCCTCAAGTCCATTCCTCCCTTGCCGAGCATCGAAGCTGCCGTGTGAGCCGAACTGAGCACGGAGAGGTCATTTATTGCATTTGAATAATATTTATGCTATAATATAATAATGGTCTCACCGTGAGGCATACCTGAACAATAAGGAGTCATATGAGCGAGGACGCTGTCGGCATCGAGCCCGACACCGATTCGTGCTTGGCCCGGCGGCCCAAACGGCCGCGGTCCATGCGCTGGAGCGCGTACGTAGCCACCTGGCTGCTCAAGATGACGGCGAAGTTCGTCAAGATGACGTTCCGGCTGAAGGTGAAGGCATACAACAAGGGCACGATTCCCAAAGAAGGGCCCGTGTTCGTCGCGTTCAATCACCCGTCGTACGCCGATCCGCCCATTCTGGCCGCGACCACGTCGCGTAACGGCGCTGCCATCGCCGCGGCCGAGCTGCGCAAGTTCCCGATCATCGGGCCGATCATCGCGTTGCTGCTTTCGACCCGCGGCGACATTCTGATCAACCGAGGGGACGTCGAGAGCCGCAAGGCCGCGCAGGTCAAGGCGAATGTCATCCTGGAGGCCGGCGGCCTCGTGGCTGCCGCTCCCGAAGGTGGCATCAAGAAGGCCCGCTGGCGTGCCGGCATGTTCGAGAGCGCCATCACCTACAAGGCGGCGATCGTGCTGGTCAAGTTCATCGGTACCGACGATTTGATGGCGAGCACCAAGACCGACCGCGACGCGCGGGACGGCAAGGTCGTCAACCGGAAGGCCAGGGTCAGTATCATCTACTCCGACCCGATCTTCTACGACGAGTACAAGCACATGGACTCGTACGAGCTGGCGGCATTCTGCCAGGCCAAGAACGAGGCCATGACCGTGCCCGCCGAGGCTGCCTGACATGTTCAGTAGGGCCCGCTACTTTTGGGAAACCAAGAGTAGCGGGCCCGTTTTATTTGGCACGTAAAACCCCCGCACCGATCTGGTGCGGGGGCAGAGCGTTCCGATTCAGGCAGCCTGAGCCGGGTCTTCTTCCATTCGAACGAATTCGGTGTCGATGCCAAAGGCCCACCCCAAGTAGCGCGCCATGGCCTCGCCACGCTCCTCGGTCGGCTTGTAGGTACCCGAGTTCGCGTTGATACGCAGTACCGGCTTGCCGTCTTCATTGAGGTACGACCACAGCTCGCAGGCATACACCGTGTTCGGGTCGTACCCCGAAATCAGCACGTGTTTGGCCAAGATCCAGTTAACGGTCTTGACCCAGCGGGACTGCCGGGACCGAGCGTCCTGGTTCTTGAGGCCGGTGATGCGCGCTTCCGCGGACAAGCCGTCGGCAAGCGTCACCACGCAGTTGTAGAGCACCGCGGTGGCATGATCCGGGCCGGGACTGCGAACGAGCATGTCGAGCGCCGTCCGCGCGGGGATGCCCGCGTACGTGTCGATCCGTTTGGTCCGAAAATGCTTGACGAGCGCGATGACCGGCCGGCTGAACAGCACGTGCTTCTTGAGCTTGGTCACGCGGTCGAGCTTGCCCGGGAACGGGGTGAGCGGCTTCACGAGCTCGTCGTCCACGCTCAGGTCGAAGCCTTCCAGCCTGACCGTGTACACGGGCTGCTGGCCGAACAGGAACGCCAAGTTGACGCCGAGCCATCGGGGCCGGTTGATGCCGATCTCCGTCATGACGCCGCTCCAATTGGGCGTCTGGTTGATTTCGGCCTTCTCGACGGTCGGGAACACCGGCGCTGGCACGTGCTGGCCGCGTTTGGCGTACAGCTTTTCGACCAAACGGCCGGGCGAACGGAGTTCGCGGCCCCATACGGAGTCTCCGCGGATTCCTTCGAAGTGGTCACCCACCCCTTTGCCGTTCGTCGTGACGGCGCGCATGTCGACGCTCTGTCCCTTGTACATCAGTCCATGGCGCCAGAGCAAGCTGGCGAATTTGGTAGGCCGCACGAGGGTCCGGAGCGTTTGGCCGTTGCCGAACGTGAATCCGGCCTGGTGCAGCACCTTGGCGTTCATGCGCGCGCAGCTGGCGGTACGCTTGCCTTCCAGGGTTTTCATTTCCCGGCGGATCGCGTCCTTGGCCTCGTCCGGCAGGCCGCGCAGCTCCAGAATCACTCCGGCTTGCAACCTGCCTTTGGCATTGACCACGGCCGCGCCTTGGCGCCAGAACATGAACGCGGCGAACTTGTCCCAGCCTGGCCCCTTGGGGTCGTCGTCTGGGCGGTAAATCGCCATGAATACGTTCGGCAGGCCGCAGCCGATCAGCACGGAACCTTTGTCCAGGAATACGTCGTCGATCGCGAAGAACGGCAGTCCGGTGGACTCGTCGGTCTTGATGGCCGTCTCGGCGCGGTGCACGATGTGCGAACCGCGGTGTCCGAAGCGTTGGATCGAAGGTTGGCTCCGTCCGGTCAAGCCGGTGGAGTCGGTATTACAGTGGTGGCACATGAGCACGCCTTCTTTCGAATAGGTAGGTTCGTCTCCGTCCGTTGCGGGACGACCGATAATTTTATTATAAACTAAAAATAACAAAAAAGCAATGTAGAGGACGCTCCGTGCCGCTCATGCTATACTGTATCCATAATGCAGCCGAATAACCAACAGGGGTATTTCCAGCCTGACCAAGAACCCGCGTCGCAACCGGTGGTGGCCGCGCCTGTTCCGCAGCCGCCGCAACCTGCGCCTGCTCCAGCTCAACCGGTGCAGCCGCAACCCGCTCCGGCAGCCGTTCCGCCGCAGGCGCTTGGCCTTGCTGCCGTGCAAGATACCGTCGCCGTGCCCGCGCAACCGGCACCTGCGGGCGACGAACTCGGCTACGACGAAGACGGCGCCGTTACCTGGACCGCGCACGAATATATCCACCAAGAAAAGGGCAAGGGCTGGTTCGTGGCCTTTGCCGTCGTCATGGTGGCCTTGTTCGCTGGCGCGCTGTTCTTGCAGCAGTGGTCGTTCGCGGTGCTCATCGTCGTCATTGCGGCGGTCATCATCGTCAGTTCAAGGCGCCCGCCACGCGAGCTCACCTACGCGCTCACCGACGACGGCCTCGAAATCGACGGCAAGCTGCACAGTTTTTCTTCGTTCAAGGCGTTTGGCGTCATCCGCGACGGCGAGGCGTTTTCGGTCATGCTCATTCCCGTCCAGCGCTTCCAACCTGGCGTCACGGTGTACTTCCCCGAAGAATCAGGCGAAGAAATCGTTGATATCCTCGGTTCGCGCTTGCCCATGAAGGACCTCAAGCTCGACGCCGTCGACCGCGTTGTCCGCATGCTGCGGCTCTAGTGTCTTGTCACCTCTGTGAAAACATGCTACAATCAGCAAGTTAATTGCGACTCGCTCTTAACTATCGAGCTTTAGCTCGGTACGGCTGGTCAAACCAAGCGTAACACTTGTTTTTACGCTGTTTGGACAGACGAGAGGAGAAACAACGGAGCCAGGGAAATTTACGAAGTAAATCGACCACGCGAAGTGAGTTTCGACGAGCACCCGTAGCTCAGCTGGATAGAGCGTTGGCTTGCGGAGCCAAAGGCCATAGGTTCAAATCCTGTCGGGTGTACCATTGTGAAAAGAGACTGCCCAAAGCGGTCTTTTTTCTTTGGTCAGAGAGAGTTTGAACCTTCAAAAATTGCTTTTCTAGGTCGGGATACTTCTCAACTATCGGTGACAGGTACTTTATCGGCTCGAACCTCAGTTGTCCGTCCATAAATAGCAGGTTTTGACCGACAATCGACAATACCTCTTTCTTTTTGAGGTCATCGTCACTTTCAAAGTCTTCTTTTGCGTATCGAGCAAAGTTGAAATACTTCTCCATAAGTTTCCGATGACGTTTATTGGCGTTTTGCTGGTCTTCAAATTGCCCTCTGAGTGTCACCAGTCTGTCTTCAAGCGATTGTTTCTCGGTCTCATAGAACGTATCGTCAACCATGCCCTTATAGCGCATACGGTGCAGCTCGTTCAACTCTGATTCCGCTGTTTTTATCGCTTTTAGTTGCGAATCCATAATTTCATCACGTTTTATTGCCTCATCTTCGTGAAACTCACTCAAATATTGGCAAGCCCACTGGAAGAACTCGTCCATGATGGTGTATTTACTGATTTCAGCCCGTATCGCCTTTGTCATCTCTTGCGGATTTGTCCGACTATGAGACATCGTCTGTGAACAGGTGTAATCAGTGCGTTTTTGCGTACAATAACAGTATTCGTAAGTATGGACATTGCCATTCTTGTGTTTTCGGACAATACGGGCATAAGTAATCAGACAACCGCACTCGCCACACTTTACAAGCCCCCGATAAGGGAATGGGTCGTCGGCAAGTTTATCTTCCTCTGGGCGAGGAGCGTTCTTCCGGCTGATGATACTCTGTACTTGCCTGAACTCCTCAGGCGTAACCATTGCAGTGTGAGTGCCGGCTTGATTGTGAACCCCTGAATGTCTCACTGTACCCATATAGAATGGGTTTTTGAACAAAGCGTAAACACCGCCAAGCGATAATGGTCTGTTGCCGCTTTTTCGGCGTTTTGGTGTGCGTAGTCCCCACTGTTTGTCAGCGACGTGCTGGATTTGGCTGATGGTATACTGACCAGTCAGTACCATATCCCACATTCTTCGTACTAATTGATACCGCTCATCGTCGATGATGACATACCGCTCTTTGGTGAACTCGTCCATGACGTTTTTGTAGCCAATGGGGACACGCCCTGGAAAGCCGCCTTTCTTTGCTTTAAGTATCATGCGCTCCGTCACGATTTTTGAGAGGTCACGGCTGAATTGTGAATCCTGTGCGGCATCAATGCTGAATATCAAAGCGTTGTCTTCGGGTAAATAGTTCTTGTCATTCGTGACAATAGCCTTTAATGTATCGTCAAACATGAGTTGCTGAATAAGACCGCTTTCTTTTGGATTACGAGCTAATCGGTTGGACTTATACGTCAAAATACCGTTAATAGTACCGTCTTCAAGTAGTCGAACTAACTCGTCAAAGTCGTCTCGCTCATCTGGTATTTTTGCTGATTTCGACTCTTTGAAAATTGCTTTTTTGATGATGTGATAGCCTTTTTCTTTGGCCAATTCCGTCATTATTGTCACCTGGTCGTCTAGTGACGCAATTTGTTTGTCCTCGCTTTCGTTTGATTTGCGAGCGTATAGTCCATATTTCAATTCTTGTAAGTCCATCTTCTCTTCCTAAAAGGGCGGCTTGGTTGTTCACACGTTCCACAGCAAGAAGCTATTTCCCGATACCAAGCCGCCCATTCAGGTGGGAAATAAAAACACTTCTTGCAGCGTATGTGGAGTGTGTGAACGTTAATAATTATATCGTTAAAGTGCTTATTTTGATACATCTTGAGCAAGTATCACTTGGTGATTATCATAGCTCCGTATCTGTTATTTCTCACGGCGGAGCTTTATCTTGCAAGCAGGGTAAAAAGTTGTTCATATAGTGTCCGTCTTTTTGCCTAGCTCTCGCTCGGCTCCGTTTCTTTCGGTTTAATAAAGTAGCAGTAGGCATTGGCTTTACCTTTCGTCTTGTCGATACTCTCGCCCTCCATAGTGCCGAGTAACTTGCGGAGCGTTTTGACGTGTATGCCATGACCTAACTCCATCAGCTTTTCGTGCAGTCCGTTTTGGCTAATGCCAGGGTCTGCTCCGATAACTTGGAGGATAATTGGCTTTAGTTCTGCGTGTTTGGCACCCTCTTTTAGTTGGCCTAAATAAATGAACTCGCTGTAATCGTCGTGTTTCATGAAATTCAGCTCAATGGTTGGCATTTCGGGTGCATAACGATTCTTTACTTGTTCTAGTGTCAGATAATCATCACGGTATGGCCGTACCAGTGATAACTGGCAGTCTACAGAGGCTTGTATGTCGCCAGAACCACGCATCTGGGAGCCATATTCGCCGTTGGCTGACGCTTTCGTGTTGTGGTGGATTATAAGCACAGTAATACCAGCACTTGTCAGTTTCCTAATAAGGCGAAACACCTTAGCGGAATCTTGAGCAGTGTTTTCGTCGCCACCGTGTATGCGTACTAGCGAATCAATAGTAATGAAACCCACTTTGTTGTCGGTACACCATTCTATAAGTTCGTCTACATAGCTTTCCGTGAACTTTGAGCTATTCATCGTCAAATAATGTATCGGTAGCTCTGACGGCGCACGGAGTGTCTTAAAACGGTCGTGGAGCAACCACTCGCCCGATTCTTCATCGAGGAGCAATACGCCAGTATGGTTTGTCTCAAATTGATTAAAGAGCAGTTTACCTTGTGCGACCGAGATGGCAATTTCCATCATCAGCCATGTTTTACCTGCTGTCGGTAGTCCATGCAGGATAGTGATTCCATGTAACGGTATCAGGCCATTAACGAGCCATCTATTCGGCGGAAACTCTTTTGCTAGTAATGTATCGAGTGATGAGGGTTGGAGGTTACTTTTTATCATCGTAACCCTCTTTCACGACTGGCTGGATTAAACTGACTAAGCGGATTAACGCTAGCCCATCAGCCATTGCTTGTTGTTTGTTGATACTTTTTCCGAATACCCTTTTATGGATTGCTCGGAACTCTTTTACCTGATTGTCATTTAATTTCATCTTCACTCACACTGTCCACTAGGACCCTTTCATAAATGGAAACCGTCTGACAGAACGGCTTGGTCAGACGATTTCTTAACCGTTCTATTTGTCCAGTGTAGGTGTGCTATAGAGAGATTCTTGAGATACTAGAGATAGTAAAACTATCTCTTGAATCATAAGGTTACTTGCTCTATTTTAGTCGTTATTACTATTGACGTAGTGGCTGAGTATCTCTAACTCGTCGTTTGTTAGTAATTTGTTCGGGTGTAGCGTGAGAGTCTTATCCTTCGTGTCAATCGTAAAGAAAATGCTTTTAAGTTCACCCTTGAATCCCATTGTTTTTGGTATGTCTTTTAGCGGTGATAGTATTCTTGGTACACCTAAGTCCTTCTTGGTCATCGCACGGTCAGGATAGAGGGTAAGATTCTTGAAAATAATATAATTGGCGTCCTGCTTACTCCTAAATTTGTGGACATTTTTGGTCGTACCTGCAACGGTTAGACGAATTGTTCTAGTGGCAGAGTTTAGGCTGACTTTCGCAATGTTGTCGGTCTTTTGCTCAACAGGATTTAGTCCAGCTGCCTCATTGGTAGACGCTTGCCCACTTCGTATCAGGTATTCACTTAGTGCTGGCTTAGCTGCCTTGATATAGCTGTCGTAATACTTTAGAAACTTACTTAGATGAAGCTCAACTTCAAAGCTCTTAATCACTTCGTAATCTTTCCAGCCCATATCTAAAGGGTCTTCTTTAACGGAGTTTACT
>JALRBE010000015.1:0-25752 GCA_023262335.1 Candidatus Saccharimonadia bacterium
TGACCTCAGGCTTATGAGTCCTGCGCTCTAACCAACTGAGCTACAGTGCCTCGTCGAAACTCACTTCGCTTGGTCAATTTACTTCGTAAATTTCCCTTGCTTCGTTGTTTCTCCTCTCAATTTAACAAACAGCTAAAGCTTGGTTTGCTAAATTGGGGGCGAACAAGTTCGCCGGGGCGCATGAAACGCACCGTTGATTGTAACAGATACGGCCAAGGATTTCTAGAGTTCGATGTCGACCGTCGCGGCTTCTCGGCGCGAGAGGAATGACTGCAGTTCGCGATCGGTGCGCTGGCGGTTCCAAGTTGCGAGGCTGATAGCGCTGAAGGCCTGTTCGAAAGCCGCTTCGCTGGCAAGGAGTAGTTTTGTCATTGTGGTGGGTCCTTTTTGTTTGTAATTTTTGTTTTTTGGTGGTTATGTAGTTATATTAGCATAAACGATTTAAAAATGCAATACCAAAATACCACTTTTTTGACCCTTTTATATCCCTTATGGTAAAATCACAGTAAAAGGACCCGAAACAAACATACTAAAATGGGCAATTTTGATTCAACCAGTTCACTCGCCATCGTATTGTTCGCGGCGTTGATCCACGCCAGCTTCCAGGCGAGTATCAGCGTGCTTACCCTTATGAGCGGCCACGCGCTCGGCAAAAAGGCGTCGCATGGCCGCCTGCTGCGCCTCGCGGGCGGGTTCGTGGCCGGGGTGGGCGTCATGACCGCCCTGCTATTGTCCGCGGCGGCGTTCGTGTCGTCCCAGCTGCTCCTTGGCAGCACTCCTGCGCTCGTGTGGGCTGCCGTATGCGGCGCAATGCTTGGCGCCGGGCTTTCGGTATGGCTGTTTTACTACAAGAACGGCTCCGGCACCAGTCTGTGGATTCCCCGCCACCTCGCCTCGTACCTGAATGACCGCTCCAAAGCCACCAAGCAGTCCGCCGAAGCGTTCGGCCTCGGCCTGACCAGCGTCCTGGCCGAATTGCTATTCGTATTCGCGCCTGTTGTCGTGGCGGCACTCGTGCTGATCCGCTTGTCGCCGGAACTGCAACTCATAGGCACCCTGCTGTACGTCACGGTGGCAACGCTGCCACTCGTGGCGGTCGGCGCGCTCATCGGTGCCGGCCACACGCTCGCCAGCATCCAAAAATGGCGCGAATCGAACAAAAAGTTCCTGCAGTTCGCCGCTGGCGGCGGCTTGTTCGCGCTTGGGTTGTACGTGTACGTCGACCGCGTCATCGTCGCGACGATCTCGGCCGCGGGGGTCCAGTAATGGGACTCGCTATCGACGTCGTCAAGCGGTCGGGCAAGCGCCCCACCGAAGCGTTCGACCGCGAAAAACTGCTTCGCAGCATCGTCGCGGCATGCCTGAGCGTCCGCACGCCCGAAGGCGAAGCCGAGTCGACGGCCGGCTTGGTCACGGACCACGTTACCCTTTGGGTCGTAACCAAGCCCGCGGTTACCAGCAGCGACCTTCGCCGCCAAGCCAGCACCCACTTGCAGCGGTACCACCCCGAAGCGGCGTATTTTTACCCACGACATAAGATAATCATTTAGGAGCGCGTTCCATGCCCAAACAAACATTCGATTTCGACCTCATCGTCATAGGAAGCGGCGCCGGCGGCAGCGCTGCGGCGACGCTCGCGGCACGGGACGGCAAAAAAGTCGCTATCGTCGAAGCGGGCACGTTCGGCGGCACCAGCCCGAACTTCGGTGACGTGCCCATCAAAGCCCTGCTCCACGCCGCGCAGCTGTACGACGAAGCCAAGAGCGGCGCTCGGTTCGGCATACGCTCCAGCGCTCTTGGATACAACTACCCTAGCCTGCAAGCCTGGAAGGACCTCGCCATCAAGCGCACCGGCGCCGGCGGCAACCGCAAATACTACGAGAACGAAGGCATCGCCACGCTGCAAGGCACGGCACACTTTTTGAGCCCGCACGAAATCAGCGTCAACCGCAAGCAGGTCTCGGCGGAACGGTTCTTGATCGCGACTGGCGCCGATTGGCTCATGCCGAACATAATGGGCATCGACGGCGACTCGATCGCGACACCGGCGAAAATCATCAGTGCCATGCGTCCGCCAAAAACCTTATATATCATCGGCGGTGGCAGCACCGGGGTCGAACTCGCCCAGCTCATGGCCATATTCGGCACCAAAGCGTACGTGGCCGACGTCGCTAGCCGCCTGCTGCCAAGTTACGACAGCGAAGCGGGCGAGCTGCTCGAGAAGCACCTGCATGCCACTAAAGGCATCAGCGTTCTTACGCAAACCCGCACGCTCAGCGTCGAAAAAGAGAACATCGCCCACCGCGTGACGTACAGCCGCGGCGGCCATGAACACAGCCTGCGCGTCGACGATGTGCTCGTGACCGCCGGCCGCACGCCGCATGTCGACCTCGGTCTCGAGAACGCGGGCGTCGAGTACTCCGCCAAAGGCATCGTGGTCAACGACCACTTGCAGACCAGCGCCAAGCATATTTACGCTGCCGGCGACGTGCTTGGCCGCGACAGCCACACCCATACCGCCTTGCTCGAAAGCCGGGTTGCCGCGCACAACCTGTTCAGCAAGCATAAGGTTGCCCCCGACTACACGGGCACGCCGAACGTCGTGTTCACCCACCCTGGCATCGCGTCGGTCGGCCTGACCGAAGACGATTGCCTGCGCCGCGACCTGCAAATTAAAAAAGCCGTCGCGCCGCTGAATATCATCGCGCGGAGCAACACCAGCGACTTCCGCGACGGGTTCGTTAAGATCGTGACCGATAAAAAAGGCGTGCTGCTCGGCGCGACCGTCATGTCGCCAAGCGCCGCCGAACTCATACACGAACTCGCGCTTGCCGTCCGGTACGGCTTGACCGCGCAGCAGCTGGCCGCGACGCCGCATGCGTTCCTGAGCTGGAGCGAAGCCGTGCGCGTTGCCGCAAGCAAACTGTCGTAATACCGACCCCTGTAAAAGTATTGCTTTTTACTTATATATATGCTATAATTAGTTTATATGGGCAGTAAAAATCCCCAGGTGGAATTCATTCGCGAAAACGGCGATGTTTTCGACGCGGACAGCCGCCTGCGAAAACTCATCGGAGCCCGCGCGGTCGTGGGCAGTAGCCTTGCCATTGGCATGGTGCCTGGCCTTGCGTACCCCAACATGAGCGACGCGGAATCCGGGTTCTATTCCAGCATCCCGATCACCGGTCCCGCCTACGGCGCCGGCGTCGCGCTCACCGCCGCGGCAATCTACGCCGCGCATAGGTTCGCCACTGGCGATAGGCCGGCAAAGGCTGCCGAAAACGCCCGGGAGCTCCGTAGCGTTACCCCTGAACCTATCGATGTGTTCCGCTACAAGACCTTCACGGATACCCGCTGGCGGCGCACGCACGTTACCGAAATGCGCTGGTACGGCGCCGACGAAACGTGGAACGACGACGGTTCGGACACGAAATCCCTGACCCGGCGGCTGCGAACGATGGCCGACCTGGCCGACGAACATGACATCGACATGCTTTCCCTGGGAACGGCATGGGTCAAGGAACGCGACGTCGATCTGTCCGAATACGGCTCGCTCAGCCCTGGCAAACCATACTTTTCTTCGCGCAAGGAACTGCGCATCGTACTGCAAGACGACCGCGTGGACGACATGGTGCTCGCCACGACCAGCGAACAGGCCCGCCAACTTGCCGACGACCTCGATGCCCTCGTACCCAACGACCAAGCCGAGACGATCGGAGAACTCGTGGCACAGCTCAAAGACCCTCAACTCGGCAGACACTACAAACGGTACAAAGAAAAGCCGACCGAGCGCACGGCCGCCATGCTGATGGCCCACGCCAAAAGCCTGCTTGAGCAATCCATCGGCAGCGAACGCCACACGGCCATTCGCACCACGGAACACGGCACCGTCGACATGCGTCGCGTCACCACCGACCACCGCGTCCGCGGCAAACATGTCGTGTCTCATTCGAGCTGGCTCGGCCAAACCGGTGCCCAAGGCATTGAACTCGGTGACGGCAGCGAACTGCTGGCGCGCTTCGGCGCTCCGTCCATGGACGCTCTACTCAGCACCTTGCGCGGCAAAAAACTCGTGACATCCGACATGCAAGACAAAGCGGTGGGCGCGGTGTATCTGCTCGCGCTTGACGCCGTCGAAAAGCAGCAGCAAGAGGCGCGCGCCGTCGCCAAACTGCGCGGCAGCTTCCCTAAAACCACGCTTGAGCTCCACGAAGAAACCACGCTCATGCACGTGCCAAAGCTACGCGCGAAGGCAAGCCCCGAAGCGACCGCTCACCTGAACTACGACCATAAAAAACCGGCTATTGTCCGCACTCTCGCGATCGGGTCGTTCGCAATAGCTCTGTTTTTGCATGGCGCGAACCTGGCTGGCGGCAATATCGGCGAAGCGGTAGAACAGCGAGCCGCCAGCGCGTCAGCCAGTGCCGATGCCGCCCTGAAGTCACGCGAGCAGCAAGCGTACGAAAACCGAGACCCCGAGCAAGAAAGGGCGTTATGGCAGGCGGCGTACGAACACGATCTCGGCATCATGAAGCCGTTGGTTGACGGTGTCGATACCGTGAAGGAATTCGACAAAACGCTCTACGAATCGATCGCGGGAACCTATGTCAATTTGTTCGGCCAAGACTTTTTGGACGCCATCACGCCGGACCAGCGCATCATAAGCGACGGCTTACAGCGGCGTCCTGGTAGCGCGGCAGCCCTGCCCGAAATGCGCATCGGCGATTCGCCCCAGAACGGCAACGAGCATGCGGAACATTATTCGATTGCTTCGCTGACAGCCAAGCCGACCGAAGGCTATTGGTACAGCAGGGTCATGAACCAAATGAGCGTGCTCACGCCCGTAGAACCCCTTGGTTTGTCGATTGGCTACGGCAACTATGCCGATCATCCGCGCCAAAACCCGAGCGTTGCCACCATTCTTGGCATACCTTCGGTCAGAGAAGTGATACTCGAAGACAAACCTGATTACGAAGTCAGTACGAGGTTCGTCGGCGAAGCCGAGGACGGACATCTCAGCCTGCCGATTCCCGAAAACGGTTCGATCATCGGCGCGTATATCGTCGATACCAATGACCCTCGAAGGACCGTTCCGGTCAGCGTTTCGTACGGCCCGACTACGGGTGAATACGTCGCGTACCTGAACAAAACGCCGCAACAAGACCTCACGGCCCACGGCATCGAAGCGCCGCTGCTGAAATATTTCGTCAAAACGGAGTCGCGCAAAACCGTCACGCAGATGTTCGATCCGATGGTTCTCGGCCACGTCGACATGGACCGGGTAGCCGCCGAAACAAAGCACGCGCTCGGTTTGCCGGCAGACGCGTCCGACGGCGACGTGTACGACGCGATCAAACGCAAAACGTACAGCTTCACGCCGTTCGCCGATGGCAGGGCGTCGATTCCCGAAGAGCGCCTCACGGGCACCATAACGGAGGACGTTACCGAAATCGCCAAAGTCCTTGCGCACCTGGAAAGCCTGAACTGCAACCTCGCCAGCACGCTCATGCTGCTTGGCACCGCCAGCAATGGCACCATGCCCTACCAGCAAGCCATGGGATACCGCGAAGACGGCAACGGCACGCTCGAACAAGGCGAAGCCCATGCGTGGCTAATCGATCAGAACGACGAAATCGTCGACCCGACGCCAGCCGGCTCGCAAAGCACCAGCATCGACGCGCGGAGCGGAGCCAGCCTGACAAGTAGCGACATGCAGCGTTGGGGCGGCATACTGGTTGGCGCGGCCACGTTGATCGTCGCCTACCGACGCCGTGCGAAAATCGCCGGTTCCATTGCCGGCGCACGTGCGGACTACGTTTTGGAACACCCGGCAACCGCCGATGCCGTGACGCAGATTTCTGCAGCGACCTACGGCACGAGCATGACCAACGCGCCACTTTACACGATGCCCGACCACGCAGTAGCAGCATCGATCCCCACCCTGCCTTTGAACGTCCCCGCCTCCGTTATCGTCGAGAAGCGGAAGGCCCAAGGCGAAGAACTCTCCGGCAAGCAACGTCGTGCGATCAAGCGCGTGCTACGGCACGGACGGTTCGTCGGCAAACGGCCGCGCTAACCTGAACATGTTATCTTTTTCACAGAATTATCAGCGCGAACCGCTTTAATGGTAATAGTACCGGAGGTTTTCTCCGGTCGCACATTTTATGCCACATTGTGGCATCAACAGAGGGAGAGCAATGCCATCACGCCTCTCGTCGCTCATGAGCTCCACTCGCAGGATCATGGCGGCGATCCAACGTCAGCACGTGCACGCGATAGTGCGCATGCACCCCCGGCGATACGCGCATACCCGCAGCTGCCACCATACCGTCCTCCGGCAGTACGAACCCACGTTCAGGACGATACTGACGCTGCAAGAGCTGCACGACTTCAAGCGGACGCTCCGGCGCAAGCACGGCAGCGCCGTCCGCGTGCGGCACGCTTGGCGGCGAGACAGCCACCATGTCAGCGTCGCCTATTCTCCTGAGGATTTTTGCGGGGCGGATCTCCGTAAAGAACTCGAAGAAGAGCTGTACTACCTGCTCTTCGACAAATGCCTGCGCAGCCACGAACCCCTCCTGGCGACAGGCACCCAGCGGTCCTGACGGGCGAGGCCAACCCCGGAGCAACGACGCTCACGGGGTGGCATGCCTCCCTCTGCCTCTCCCCGGCAGCACGCAATTGACTTTATTATGTAACAGTGATATAAAATTCAAATGAGTCGAGCACCCCGTTCGGCACGTACCAAGGAGGACTTGTGAGTTTTCTGCGTCTTTCGCTGTACTTCGGCCCCGAAGACGTCGCGACGACCGAGTCGTGGTCCATCGGCTTGGAAGTCAGCGACCTCGCTGCCGCCCACGAGCGTGCCGGACTGCTCCTCGAGTGCGCGTACAAGCAAGGCGTGTCGGTCATTTCCGACATCCCGCTGAACGTGCTGCGCGTGCGAGTGACCGCCCACGAAGACATCGTGGATACCGGCGAGCTCTGGGAAGATCTCAAGAGCGCCGTTGCTGGCAAGCCGCGCGTCCTGCTCTGATCCTCGCCCCACCGCTCCTGCCATACGGCAGAGCGGTGGGCTTTTTGTTTTCATGGTAAAAAACCTTACAGCCAGCTTTCGGCAAAAAGCGTATCGTACTATGGTAAGCAAAGGAGGTTTCTATGGTCACGAATCCTATCAACCCCAGCGCGCACCCCTCGCCCGCCGACTTAAAACTGCTCAAGCGGTCGTTCCGGCGGGCACACCTTTTGCGGCGCTACGGCCGCGGCAGCATCAAACGGTCGGCCATGGCCATGATCAACTACTACATGCGGCAACCCGCCAGGCAGCTCGAACCGCAGGGCGAGTTGCATGTGGTCATGTAAGCTACGTGTCACCCATAAATCGCGTGGCGCGCCATGGCGTCATATACTTTCGTGAACGTGTCGTGGTCGTATAGGTCAGAGTCGTAGTCGACGTTAACCACCCGCTGGTCGCCCGGCGCAATCAAAAACGTCGCCGGCGCCAGGAACAGACTGCCGTCCACTGCCGTCTGCTTGTAGCCTTCTTTATAAACGGACTGCAACCAAGACGGCACGTTGCTGATCATATGCTTCAAACCGCGCGGTACCGACGGTTTCACGCCATATTCTTTGTACACGGCCATACCCGGGTCGGCGATTATAGGAAACTTCGGCACGAGCTTGTGCCGGTTCAGAATATTCGATTCGATGTCTTCGGACGCCGACTGCACGAACGCCACTACCTCGCACTTGCTGTCTTTAAGCAGTGGCTGCTCGACCGCCAAACGATGGACGGCTAAATTGCACCACGGGCACCCGGCATACCGCAGGAACGCCACCAGCACGTAGCCGTCAGCATAATCGCTCAACGTAATACGGCGGCCGTCCACGGCGTCGATGCTGAAATTTGGTGCTACGTCCCCCATGGCAATCATTACGCGTATTGTACGCTATTTTTTATTGCGGCGCACCGCCACGCATCTCTGATTGTTTACAAACGCGTGGAATGTATTATAATTCAAACACTTCGTCGGCAGCTTTGCCGAAGTACCTCAACACCGAAAGGCACGCCTATGGCACTTCGTCGCCGCTGCGCCGTGGCACTGCGGCTACTGATCGTAACCATGCTTGTCGTCGGCGCCACGCAGTTCGCACCCTTTGCCCATGCGGCGCAGCCGCCCGCGGCCGGCGCGGTTGCCCGGCTCACGCCGGACGGCGGGACATACGCCGTTACGACGCTCGGTTCGAACGTCGTGGTACGCAATTACTGTTCCGGCGGCAAAATCGCCCAAAACGGCATCGGATTCCGTATCGCACCGCAATCCGGCGGCTACAACGCCATCGTGCTCACGCGGAACATTTGGCTGCACCTGTATTGGGTGTTCAACGCCACCATGTTCCATACGGGCTCCGACTACGGCGACAATAAATGGGAAGGCCCGCCGGGGATTAACCTCAGCTAGTACCTGGGCGGCGGCAAAGCCGTATGGCCGCTGCGCGTCTGCGCGTCGCTCAGCGCCGACAACGTGCTGCGGTTCGCCGTAGCGAAGGGCACCGACCCTATGCCACCGCTCACCAACCCCGGCATCCAGGGCGGCAGCTGGCGGCTCGATCTTGGCGAGTACTTCCACGACGGCCACGGCCTCACCGGTAAGAACGGCGGCACCTACGCCGGACATGTTCCCGCAGGCACGGCAATGGTCATCGGCAGCATTGGCTGAGTCGCATACATCGGCAGAGTTCGTTCTCTGCCGATTTTTAGTTCGTATGTATGACGATAATTAGTTGCCTTGGTTGCCCAAATGGTCTCGAGTTAGAACTCTATCTATTCAGAAATACTAAGATAGAAACAACTATCAGTGGTCATGACGGTAGCTAGCTAGACACCGCGACAGGATTAGAACCTATCCTCTAAGATTAAATCGAGCCGCTTTCCCTGTTTAGCTCAATAACATCAACTGGACCAAGCTGGCTTGTCTGCGGAAACAGCCACGGCTTACTTAAAAGATATTGAGACACTTTTTGAGCCGTTGGCAAATCAATAGTACGCACAAAGGGCACTTCGGCTAAGTAATCCCATTCGGGCCAATTATTATCCAGCCCCTCTACTCCAAAAAATTCTTCTGTCAAAAGCCGAGCTATCCTTCTTTCTTCTTGAACAACTGGATTTTGGCTTGCGATTGTAAATAACCGCTGATTTGGCTTGCCCTGTATTTCGTGCTCACCAATAGGAAAAGTTGACAACGTGAGAGTCTCATCAACGCTATTTGGCAAATGATCTTCAAAATAACCTATTAATTCATCGACTAGGCTACTCGTCATTTCAATATTGTGCCTTTCTACCAAGCCACCAACTTCTCCTGGTGATAATATGACTGCACCGACAGTCTTTAAGCCAACCCAACGAACAGTCTTATCAGAAACACCCTTAACTTCGCCTCGAAGCTTGTTGGATGACCTTACTAAGTCTCCTAAATAAGGTCTTACTAGTTGGATATTTTTCTGCGACTCACTCATTATAAAATTATATTATAACATATTTATTGCAAGTATATACCAGATAGGATTGGAACCTAGACAACAAATGAGACAATAAAGTAGAGATTTTGCATAAATACGAATCTCTATCTGTTATATAACCTTTGTTGCGGGGGCAGGATATTCCTCGCATTGCTCGTTCTTCCGTTTGTTCATCGTCTCGAATGTAAACTTTCAGACGATTTCACTACACTGCACCGAACCTGCGACTTATCGCCAGGCAGACTGGCGAGTCGCAGGTTAGAGCCGTGCGCAGCATAACCAAGAAAATAAGCCATCTTGCGATGGCTTATTTTCTTGGTTGCGGGGGCAGGATTCGAACCTGCGACCTGTTGGTTATGAGCCAACCGAGCTGACCGGGCTGCTCCACCCCGCGACATACTCGAATTAGTATAGCAATGTACCCGTTATTTTGCAAGGGCACGGTCAGGTTCTTGCCACTATCGCCTGCCGGTTACCGCCGAACAAGAAGTTCATCCACTGTTGGAACGGTGGCGGGGCCGGCGCGTCGGACGGTGTCCGGACGGCCGTGGTCTGCACGTCGTCGAGCGCTTTTGCCTGCGCGCTGTTCGGTGGCAGCACGATCATCTTTTCATTCGGTTCGGCCAAGCCTAAGCGCCGCTTGGCTTCGAGCGATTGGAACTCACGGCTTTTGTAATACCGCTGTTCATAACTGAGCATTTCGGTCTCAAGTTCGGTCAGCTGCAACGTGCGGCGTTTGTCGTCGACCTCGCTTTGCAACTGGTAGTTGCGCTGCACGGCTTGCACCGATGCCCACACCCAGGTAACGGCAATCACGGCAGCAATGCCAAGAACGATGTTGTTCATGGTCAAGTATTGGTGTTTGAGGTGGTATACGAACCGTTGGAATTTTCTGTTTTGCATTGTTTTCTTCATTATATCCTAATACCCAAGACTAGTGGTAAAATGGACGAAGCGGGGCTGTAGCTCATCGGTTAGAGCAGGCGGCTCATAACCACTTGGTAGTAGGTTCGATTCCTACCAGCCCCACCAGTATTATTACAGAAGACGGTTTCGACCGTCTTTTTTGCTCCCATGCTTACCTACGAATACAGTAATCACGAAAAACTGAGAGTATAATGAATACATATGGAGAACCAACCGTACAGGCCGGACGGCATCGACCGCACCATACTTGGCGTGACGTTCGATGAATTCAAGGCTTATACGGACGAGCAGGTGGCGGCGCTCCGCGAACGCGTGCTCGAAGAGGCCCAAAAGGCACGCGAGCAAGACGAAGATTCGCTCGAAGGCATGAGCAACGCCATCGCCCTCAGTGACTTCAGATCATGGCGCAAGTTCGGCGTGCCCGATCGCGAAGTGACCGAATGGGACGTCGCCCAGTTCATGACATCGCACATTCAGGCGAAGCTGGCCGCCGATCCCGATTACGGAAACCTCCCTACCGAATACGTCGAAGAATATACTGACGAGCAGCGCCAGCTCGTCAACGGCCTGTCCCAATACTTTGCCGAAATGCGCGAGCCGTTCGAGTATCTGACGCTCGACGACTACTCGCTTGGCACTACCCTGGGCTTTTCCGACGAGCAGATCGACTGGCTCACCAGCGAAGGCATCCTACTACCAAGCGAGACGATCAGCTTTTTCGGCCGCCGTTATACGCTTTCGAACGCGTACACCGACGCGCTGAACGTTGCCGTTCATCTGCACTTCACCGACGACGAATAATCTCTATGCTTCATATTTATAGTAATGTCCACTATGTGGTATAGTTACATATGTCACATCCGTTTGTCCGCGTTAGGAGCACCATGACATCGGTCATCGAAAAACCCCGCGTCAACAAAGAAAAGGCCGTGTGGATCGAATCCCACCACTGCCGGGTACAGACCTACCACCGACTGTTCGTCGAAGGAGTCAGGGCACAGGTGCCGATCGCTCAGCTCAACCTGCTGTGCTTCGTCCGCGACAAACTGGCGGCGCGTAATGGCTCGGGAGTCACGGTCGCCATCCGGTTCGACGATTTCAAGAGCACGCAGGCGGTTCTGGGTATCGACGGGCTGACCTGCCTGAAGGCATGGGACGCGGTCCAGTGGCAGTTCACCGTTCAGTCTCCGGCGCGCCGCTGAACTGAACGACCACCCTCCAACACTGATTGGAGGGTTTTTGCTTTTATTTAATAAATATGCTATTATAGTAAAATCGTTCCGAACCGAGAGGAGATACGGTGCCGTATCGCGAAAGACCCCGCCAGGTCTACGGGCAATGGCGGCTGTACGGCGACGCGATTCAACGCGCGTACGCCAGAGCCGCGACCACCCCACCGAAGGACGACGTACAAGCGGAGCTCTACCGCCGGATCCTGGAAGTCGGGATCAAACAAGGCGGCTGGGGCTTCGACATGGACAGATTGTTTTGGCAAGCCGTCAGCGCAGACCTCGAACACGAGGTCGCCGCGTTCGAACGCGCGCTGTACGTAGCCGACCGTCTGTTCCAATCCCAGGACCTCGAGCACGCGTCGTGACCTTACGAATAAGGACCGCGGCGTCTGCCGGGGTCCTTATTCTTTTTCGGAAGGCTTTGAGTCGGGCGGCTCTATAAGGCCAGGGTGCCGCTCCGCAAGCGCGTGAAGCTTGGCGAGCGCCCGCTGTTTGCCTGCTACGTCACCCCGATCCTGCGCTTCCAAGACTTTGTCTTGCAGCATAAAGAACCTTTTTACCGCGATGACCGCGAGCTGCGCCGCGATGTCTTCTTGCGGCGTCAGTTTCCGCTCGCCGCGCATCATATCTTCGAACAGCGCATCCTCGAGTTCCGTTTTGGTCGTCGCTTCCCACGCCGCGATCTGCTCTTTTTCGGCAGGGTACATGAATTCGTCCGTCGTCTCGGCGCCGGCATCGTGGGGCACAGCAACATCGCCGTCTTCGTTCACGAACGTGTCGCTCGGAAGGCTACCGTGCGGTCGTTTGGATGGCATTTCGATGCTCATAATTTCATTATACCATAAGTATTATAAAAAAGCAATATTACAGCTCATCTTCGTACATGTCATCGAACTCCTCCGGGTAACGGTCTTCCTCGTGCAGCTGGCGTTGCAACGCCACGTTGCCCATTTTGACGTAAAACAGCCGCGCTTGCTGCTCTCGCTCCGCCAAATACGCGGCTTGCTCATGCTCGGCGAAGGCACGCAGCACGGCGTGGTGGTGCCGAGTAAAAGTCAGGCACCGTTCCTTGATGTACTCCCTCATGGAAACGACGGTCTCGTGGTGCGGCGGTGCGGGATTTCGTTCGATCATATGGCTCCTGTTTTCGCCATTATACAGACAAACGCAAAACGGCGCCCAACAAAAGACTCGCAGGGTAATTTGCGTATCCCTGCGAGTCTCGGCACCTGTTTGTTTTGTATGAGTGTAGCACCGATTCCGCTAATGGTGCAAGGGTTTATCCACAAAATATGTCGTCAATTTGTAAACACAACACGCACGTTCGGTTTTTCTTGCGTATAGCGTGTTGAGAATTGGGATGAAGCGCAAGGAAAGGGTGAAGCACGCAATGAGACGTATGGACATACGGCGAATGAGTACTGGAATCCTTGACGCCGCGATACGCCCAATTCTCAGCACGCCAAAAAGAGAATCGCCCCTATTTTGGGGGCGATCCTACACGTGGAATTTTTCGTACTAAATAACTTATTTCTTCTTAGAAATAGTAAGGAAACCGTTACGTGGGTTTTCCTTGACGATGCGGTCTTCTGGAAGATCAGTAGGCTGACCCTTCTCGTTCTTCTCTACCTTCGCGAAGAAGTAGATGGTCTGTGGTTTGCCACCACGAAGAGTAACTTCGGTCTTATGCAAGTAATATGTTACACCCTTTGAGTTAGTGTGACTGTAAGCCATTGGTCTTATACCTCCTTAATTGCTATACAGTCGTAAGAGTACCGCCTCTTATGACAGGTGTCAACAGTTTTCAGCCCCTGTGGCGCATTTTGAGCATGAGCCTGAGCACCCCGAGGCCGGCCAAACGGGCGACGATCATGAACACGATCACGACGCAGGCGAGCACGCTCCAACCGGCGAAATCAGGCGTCCAGAGCGGCGACGCGAAGCTGTGCCGGTATAGGTCGGACTTCGGTAATGCCACTTTTGACGCCGGGTCGTCGGCAGGAGCGAACTGGGCCAAATACGTGACCGTACACTGTAAATACGCCGTCGAGTAGCTGGCGAACTTCGGCGCACAGTTGTCCTGCGCCTTTTTGTAAATGTTGCCGTTCGGATTGTCGTCGCTGCCCGCCTGCGCCATGATCCGCTCGCTGTCGCGCTTGTACTGGTTTTCCAGGTAAATCGTTCCCATGTCGGCGTTCATGTGCGTCGACACGTAGCGCTGTAAATCGTACAACCTCGTTTGGATCGCCGTCAGGTTGCCGTCTTTGTCGGCGGCCAGCACGGCGTCACGGCGGTCGACCATGCCCACGTTGTTGAGACGCAGGAACGTGGCGGCAACGAAGCCGCATATGAGAAGCAAGACGACCAATTGCCAGGTCTTAACCCGCTGCAATTGCCGGATGCTGCGTTTTACCTGCCGTTTGTCTGCCACCCCTTCAAAGCCTTTCGCGATTAACTGCTAACAGTATAGCACGCGGACGTCAGCGATAGAGCTTGAACCGGGCAGTCATGGCGACGAGCACGTAGGCCGCCGCGCACACGAAGAACAGCTGGAAAGCCATGGCGGTCGTCGGCACGAGCAGCAGCAGCGTGCCGAATACCACGCAGGCCAGGAACGCGCCCAGATTCATGGCGATGGAAATGAACATCAGGTACACGATACGATGGCCGGTAGCGCCGTCGGCAGTGTCAAAGATGCCCCGCAGGTACGCCATGGCGAAACCGGTCGTCGCGACTTCGTTGGCGATGTTCGCAGCCACCACGCCGGCCGGCGCCGTCACGAATGCGCGGAAGGCGTGCGTCATGGAATTGGCAAGCGTCGCCACGCGCAGCAGGTCGCCGCCATGGCGCCAGTCGATGATCCGCCCGAACGCGTACGCCGAAAACAGCGACGTCACGACCGTTACCGACGCGAAGGCACCGACGGTCAGGTAAATATCGTTGCCAGTGCTCGAGAAGATGACAACGGTTATGAATAGCACCCACACGAAATTGCTTGCGACCACGTCGAACCCGACGGCGGTTTCGGCGCGGACCGTCCGCCACGCGTCACGCCACGGAAAGCGCTTGAAATCCAGTTTTTGGTTGAGCCGCACCTGTTCTTTGGTCTTGAAGAGCGGCACGCTGGCCACGGCGAACAGGACCGCCGCCACCCACATGGTCGCCTCGGGAGCGATCAGGAACGCGATCGCGCCGCCGATAAGGGGACTTAGGCTGGCCGTCAGGCGCTCGAATATTTGCATGTAGCCGATTTCCTTGCCGGCGTGGTCCACGTGCTTGACCTTTGAAAAGTCCACCATGTACCCAAGGTCGAACGTGACCATGGACAGTGACTGGAAGACGCCGAACATGACGATTGCCGGCAGGCCGAGGTCCGGCACGAACGGGAACGCGATGAGCGCCGGTATGTACAGCAGATTACCGACCAAAATGGCGTGCTTGGGGCCGAACTTGGCGACGAAGCGCGCCACCGGGTACACCGCCGCCGCTCGGAACAAAAAGCTAACCGCGAAATAACACGTGATGAATACGAGGCTGTACCCCTGCTGGTACAAGTAAATCGACACGAACATGTTGATCATGAACTGCGCGAGCAGCCGCATGACGCGCGACGCGTAGAGTTCCGCGACCTCGTCGAAGCTGGCGTAACGCCAAAAATGACGCCGCGCGAGCAAACGGTGGATGAACGATTGAATCATGTTTGTGTGATGCCCCTTGTGGTTACCTTCATTAGACCACATCCCTGCCAGTGAATGCAACCTCACGGATGACAAGACCATAAGCGTTCCGTATACTGGGCGTATGAACATATACTTTTGCGGCATCGGAGGGGTCGGATTGGGCCCGCTCGCCGAAATCGCCCTTGATGCCGGCCACACGGTCCAAGGGTCGGATGCCAGCGAAAGCCTGATGACGAAACGCCTGACCGAACGGGGCGTGGCGATCAATACCAAACAAAAAGGCATGTTCCTGCAAACTATCCACAACCACCAGGCGATCGACTGGTTCGTGTACTCCGCTGGCATTCCCAACGACCATCCGGAACTGGAGTTGGCGCGCATGCTCGGCCTTAAGATGACGAAGCGCGACGAACTGCTGGTGCATATACTGCAAGAAAAGCGGTTGAAGCTGATCGCCGTCGCTGGCACGCACGGCAAGACCACGACCACCGCCATGATGGTATGGACCATGCAGCAGCTCGGCATACCGGTCAGCTACTCTGTTGGCACTACCATGGCCTTCGCGCCAAGCGGCCACTACGAACCCGGCAGCGAATACTTTGTGTACGAGTGCGACGAGTTCGACCGTAATTTCTTGCAGTTTGCTCCCCACCTGTCGCTGATTACCTCCATAGATTACGATCATCCGGACACCTACGGCACGCCCGACGATTACATGGCCGCCTTCCGCCAATTCCTTGGCCAGAGCGACGGAAGTATCCTGTGGGAGACCGACGCCAACCTGCTGGGCGATGCCGGTGACGCGTGGGTACTCGGCGAGCACGACCTGAGCGGCGTCACCCTGGCAGGCGAGCATAATCGTCGCAACGCCACGCTCGTCACGAAGGCCGCCGAGCGGCTCGGGTTCGCGGGCGATGCCGTGAGCGCCGTCAACGCATTCCCCGGTGTCGACCGCCGGTTCGAGCGGCTCGCGCCCAATCTGTACACTGACTACGGGCATCATCCGGTCGAAATCGCCGCCACGTTGCAACTTGCCAGCGAGCTGAACGACGACGTCGTGCTCGTGTACCAGCCGCACCAGAATTTACGCCAACATGAGGTCCGGTTCCAGTACACCGATTGCTTTGAGCGAGCAAAAGAAATTTATTGGCTGCCCACCTACCTCACGCGCGAAGACCCGTCGCTTGCGATCCTTGCTCCCCAGGAGCTGACAGAAGACGTCACCAACCGGGACGCGGTACGCTACGCCGAGCTGAACGACGAGTTATGGCAAACCGTCCAGCACGCGCGTGACCGAGGCGCTTTAGTGCTGTTCATGGGTGCCGGTTCTATCGACGGATGGCTGCGCGGCATGAACGCCACGAGACATGTCGCCTGCACGCTACTAATCGACCTGGAAGGCAATTACGTGTTGCAGCAGCGGGACGACAAGCCAGACATCACCGACCCCGGCAAGATTGCCGTGTTCGGCGGGGCGGTCGAGCCCGATGACCTGTCGTTCAAACGGGCAGCGGCGCGGGAACTACGCGAAGAGACGAACCTGTCGTTCGAAATCGACGACCTCGTAGCCTTCAAGCTGTTCAAAAAGACGGAAGCCGACGGCTCGCCGACGTTCGTCGCCTACTATGCGCTCGCAGGAATCGATATTCGGAACCTGCAAATCTTCGAAGGCGCCGGCTACGTGAAAGTCAATCCGAACGAGCTTGGCGACTATCCGCTCACGGTCTATACCCGTTCGGTCATTGCCGAATATTCCCATCCGTCTATGGTGTAGAGTGGTTCCAGTCCACCTGGAATTCCTCGAAAAAGAAGGGGTCGCGGAAGAACGTGCGCGTTATGATCTGCTCGACGGCGGGCGCCAAATCGTAGCGGTGCAGCTTATGCGGTTTCGCCCACACGAGATCGTCCGTCATAGGTATGTCGTCGCGCTCGAACGCGAACACGTGCACGAGAGTGAGCGTGATGGTGTCGTCGCTGTCCATCACCCGCAAGTAGCAATCGCCCGCGTGGCGCAGTTCCCGCTGCGTAACGCCTAGCTTGTCGTACGCCTCGCGCTGCGCCGCGGCGAGCACGGTCGGGTCGTCCATGTGCAGCTTGCCGCTGGGCGCCGTCCAGGTATCGATGAACGGCTGCTTCGCGCGGCGTTGCAACAGCACTCCCCCGTCGCTGTTCTGAATGACCAGCAGCGTGATGATCTTCGGCTGTTGGCGCACGAGCGTCTTCTCGGAACTCAGCCTGTCGACGTATACGAGTCCTTTGGTGCCGAGCGTGTAGCCCGCATCGGTCTTTTTGACGAACCCCGCTTTGAGCAGCTGGTTCAGGTGGTAGCTATAAAGATTCGTATCGGTTTTTGGCGGCCGCATATCGCGGAATCGAGCGATTTTTTGATGCATCAAAACGCTCAATATATTTTTTTGTATAGTATGTTTTACTTCTGTTAAGTCAATCATATTTGAGTCAAAATATACTTTCTATTCGTATCTAAAATATCATGATACTGTGATTATGTCAATGAATAGCACGAAAGGAACGGCATGATCGACACGCGTACCAAAACCTACGAATACGAACGGCAGCCTGGGCGGGAAACGGAGCGGAAATTCTTACCCCTTTTCCCCGAAGAACTGGTAGCGTTCCGCGACCAAGCCGTGCCTGTCGAGCAGTATTACTTGAGCCATTACGGCGAACGGTTTTCGCTCAGGCTGCGAGAAACCTTCACGGACGGGGGACCCCGTTACAGCGCCGCGTTCAAGAACGACGGCGAACTCACAAGCGAAGGGCTCGACAGGATCGAAGAGGAGACGGAGATTGGCGCCGCGACGTACGCTCTGCTCAAAACGCCCGATGTACCCGTTCTGCGCAAGCTACGCGCATCGCCAAGCGACCATATCGCGATCGATTTCTTCGAGGACGGCTACGTGCAGCTTGAGTCCGAAGACCAGGCAGCGTGGGAACGGTTCGCAAGCGAGTACGGCCTCGTGGGAAAAGTCATGGAAATCAGCGGCGACGACCAGGCGAAAAACGAATGGCGGGCGCACGCGCTGTATGTCAAAACGCATGGCAACGAGACGTTACGGCCAGCACCGGAACTCGAGCTTGACGGCACCATGCGGCAAATCATGGAAGCAAGCCGCACAGGCCAGACCGTCAGGGTGCGCATAGGCGGGCGTAGCGGCTCCGGCAAATCGACGCTTATCCGTGAACTGACAGCGCGACTGCACGAACACGGAATCGCGCCGACAGTACTCTCTACTGATGATTACAACATTGGCAGGAACGCGCTGACCGCGCGCTTTGGCACTGACTTCAATTGGGACATGCGCGAGGCGTACGACACCCGAAAGCTCGCCGACGATCTTGAGCGATTAGGACGCGGCGAACCCGTCGCGCGTCAGGCGTACGACTTCGGCTCCGGGGAACCGTCAACAGATGGGTATGTCATGCCAAGCGGCGTCTACTTGATCGAGGGTTTGTACGCGCTGAGTCCCGACCTGGCCAGTCCTGACGTCATCGATCTCGAAATCCCGACGTCGTTCGCCGAGTGCGCGGGCAGGCGCCTGTACCGCGACCATTACAGCGGCGAGCGGGACGTGTCTGCCACCTTCCCGACCGCAGCCGACAGCCTGCGCTACATGCTCGAAATCGCGGAACCCGCCTACCGGGCGCAGCGTTCGTAGCCAGCGAACCTTACGACTGCTTCCTGCCGGTCTCGAAATCCGTTGCCGGAACGGGTTCCCACTGCGAGGCGAACGTGTCGAACGCCGCAAGGTACGTTCCCTGGACGTTCTCGTACATCGCCGTCCGGTCAAGGGCGGCGATTTCCGCGCGGGTCATCCAGCGTATGTCTTGGGATTCCTGTTCGTCGACCATAAGCTCGGGTTCGCCGGTCGCCAAAAACAGGTAGGCGATGTCCGTGTGCCAATGCGTTTCGGAGATATCGTGCGTATTCATGAACAGCGGCTGCGGATGCACGACCACCCTCTCGTAAAGGCCGACGCGCAGCTTGGGCTGATATACGCTCAGCTGCGAGAACGCGTAGCCGGCCTCTTCGGCGATCTCGTGCTCAGCGGCGGCCCACGGGGTTTCGGTCAGCTCGATATGCCCGCCGACCGGCATGAGCATGCGCTGCTTGCGGTGCATGTGCACCAGCGCGCGCAGGCCATCGCCGTCGCCGTCGCCGTCGTTCCGCAATATGTATGCCGTTACGGTAAAATCGATCTGTCCTGGTTCGTCGTGAACGTGCGCCATGCTTGTTGCCCCCTGCCTTTGTTTGGTCTTAGTATATGGCAAACAAGCGCTCGCGCGCGTTGTGGTTTTGTCACTCGTTTTTCTACTGTCACTCCTAGCGTTGACAACACAAAAACGAGGACAGAAGGGGTGAGCCGACTGCCTCGCATAGCCTACTTCGGCTGAAACACGGCGTCGAACCGTATGATCCTGGCAGCCGCATCGTGAACGAACCGGTAACCCCAGAGGAAGTATTCCTCGGAGCCGGTCTTCAAGCGTTCGTTCACCAGGTCGCGCAGCAAGTCGATTTGCCAGTCACGGACCTTGCCCTTGCCGGGCAGTCGGATCACGTATACCGTCTCGATCGGCTGAGTGCGGACCGCGGTGGCACCATTAATCGCCTGTTGCGCGGCTTCGTCCATGCGCTGGGCGCAGAGTTGCCCGAACACGTTGTTCGCGACGGCCATCGCGAGCAGTTCGACATCAGACTTGCGGCCGTCGTACGACGGGGTTTTGGCCCTGAGCCGCTCGCGCAGCGTCGCGCTTTTGCCCTGCATGCTCTGCCTCCTTCAGTCGTTTTCGGGCGCAGCTGCTGAACCCCGAGCCAAAGCCTCCCATCGCTCGGCTAACCGCAGCGTCTCCGCTGACGGTCGCTCCGGGAACCTTATGATATACGCGTGGCGCACGCTGTACCAATGCGGCTTGCACTGGTAGATCGCGACCTCGAAACGCGACAGGTCGAACCCGAGTTCTTCCATGACGCGCCGCACGAACGGTTCGTCGATGGCGAAGGAACCTTGCGGCTCCGTGAACGCACGCGGTACAGGAACGGTCAGTGTTTGTTTGACGATGAAATCCTCGACGGACACGTACCCCGAGTTGCCCCAGGAGCATGCCCATTCGAGCTCGTCGGCCATGCGCGCCGCGGCGACGCCGAATTGCGCCCGGCACGCCCGGATGCCTTTCCTCGCGAACCAAAAGTTCGGAGCCGGCGGATCGAACAACGTCTCGTCGATCGGAATCGGACTGATCATGGTCACCTCTTCTGTCAAAAAACACCGTACCACCCCTCACCGGATAGTCGTGGCGTTCGGTGGATAGGTCTGTATATTATATCATTTTTAAGATATTTATGGAAGAAGCAGCAACGATCAAGCCGCGGACTTTGGAAGCGCTTTGACGAAGTTCGTCACCAGTCCCTCGCCAAGCCAGCGTTTTTCGTAGTTCGTCAGTATCTTGTAGTCATCAGCGAGTTCGGAATCATGCAGATCGAATGACAGCTCGCCGACATGCCAGCCGCTCGCGACCATCTGCTCAAGCGACCAATGAAAGAATTCGCGGTTGTCGTGCTTCAGGTACAGGGCGCCGCCAGGTCGGAGCAACCCTTCGTACTGCTCCAGGTAGTGCGCGTGGGTCATGCGGCGGCGCGCGGCGCGCTTTTTCGGGAACGGATCAGGAAACGTGATCCAGAGCGACCCGACGGACGCGCCGTTCGCAACTTCCGCCAGCTGATCCGCCCTTGCCCGGACGAAGTACACGTTCTTCAGCCCGCGTTCGGCAGCGGCTTGCGCGCCCTTTTGCAAGCGGTCGGCCTTGACGTCGACCGCTACGACCGTTTTTTCCGGGTAGCGCGCGGCGAGCTCCACGCTGAACAGACCCGTTCCCGCGCCCAGCTCCACTATGTCGACGTCACGTTTTTGCCACGCCTCAAGCTCAAAGCAAATCGGCGAATTGTGAAACAGCGCGAACTTATACTTCTTGCGCTTCTTCGTGATGATGAAATCGGTGGGATCTACCTCTATAATGCTCATGGTATACTGGTATGCATGGAAACGCTGCTCGTTTGGTTGAAAGCGCAAACTGCCATGTTCAGTCCGATGGCCGCGTGGTTCGCTGATCACGCCGCGGCAATGCTTGTCATCATTATAACAGGAGCGTTCGCCTATTACGTAGGCGGCCGCATACTGTCGGTATTCGTGAAACGGCTGGTCAAATCCACCCGGCACCGCGAATGGCACCAAAAAGACATCGAAAAACGCCAAAAGACCTTGGCCGCGGTCGCGCGCAACGTTTGGCACATTTTCGTTGTCATCGTGGTGGTCATCGCTTTGTTCCGCGAAGGCATCGACCATGCCGATTCGATTCTGGCGCCGTTCTTTGCTAGCGCCGGCGTCGTCAGCGTCATTCTTGGTTTCGGCGCGCAGACGATCATCAAGGACTTTTTGGCCGGACTGTTCATCATCGGCGAAAATCAGTACCGCGTGGGCGACATCGTGGAGTTCACCGACAACGCCAGCGGTACGGTCGAACGGATCGGCAGCCGCAGCACCGTGATTCGCGACGTCGACGGCAACGTCCACTACTTGCCGAACGGTTCGATCACGCACGTGATCAACAAGACCATGGGGTACAGCATGGCGCGGTTCATCGTCACGGTCGACCCGGGCTCGGACGTGAAAAAAATCAGCACGATCATCGACAAGATCGGCAAGGAGCTGTCCGAGGAAGAAAAGTGGAAAGCCAAGATTCTTGAGCCGCCCAAGTTCGTATCGGTCGGCGAATTTACCGGCAGCTCGCTCGAAATCATCTGCGCCGGCAAGACGCAACCGTCTGACCAATGGGCGGTCGTGGCGGAAATGCGACGGCGATTGCTCGTCGCGTTCGAAAAAGCCGGCGTCAAGCTGGCGCCTGGTATCACTCAGTAGCGGCGGGGGCGCCGATGCCAAGCGTATGCTCGTCGAGCACCGAAGGATTGAACGCGTCGTTCGCGGTCACTTGTTTGACTTGTTCTTCGTAGAGCGCCTTGAATTGTTCGATGGTCTCATTGTCCACTTTGCCGCTCGCCGGGAAGCTCTTAAACGTGCTTGAACGTTCGACCTGGCTTTGCACGGCCTGGAATCCTGGCCGGCTCAAGTCGAGCTGCGCCGCGCCGCTCGACGCGTACAACGCCATACTGACGCTCACTAGGACAAGCGCGATGACAATACTGCTGCCGACGAACAGCACGATACGCGCCTGAAACCAGTGCTTTTTATGTTCCGTAACGGCTGTCGCGTCCTCAGTCATTCGTCACTCCTTTGAGCCGCGATTCGTTCTGCTCTTGGAACGTACCGACCGCCGACCTGTATTCGTCGATCTTGCCGTGCAGTTTTTTGATTGACTGCTGCACGCCCGCCCTGAGTTCGCGCGTTTCGGCGACTTTGTCGTAAAAACCGACCGGTTGGCGAACGCAGTTCATGCGTACCAAGTCCGACATGGAATCGTCATAGCGTTTGTACGCCGCCCTGAACTGCGTCAGCGCCGCGGCGTACTCGTTCGAAATCCTCACGAACGTCGAGGTATCGAACCGGTTCACGGCGAGACGGCCGTTCAGCCGTGCGATCAGTTTGTCGCTGATGGAAAAATACGCCTGGTTACGGTTCACGTACACGGGAGCGTCGTTCGCGTGGATCTGACTGAGCGTCGCGATGATAGCAGGGCACGCGTTTTTGATGTGGGCGATCTGCTCGTCGGTCACGGTGGGCGATTCCTGGGCGCTCGTCGGCAACGACGAAAGAGCGCCCGCCGTAGCGATCGCGGCCAGCAAGACGGCAAGCACGAATTTCATTGTTATCCATTATCTAGCGTACGGCTTATTTGGTCAAATGCAGCACGCCGTCCGTTTCCCGTACGAGCCCGTCCTTGACCAAGCCGGCGAGCGCGGCGGCAAACCGCTCGTCGGCACGCACTGCTGCCATGAGCGACGGCTCGCTTCGGTCTTCCTCGGCAAGTGCGGCAATGATCTGCCCTCTGACCTCGCGCACGCTCCCCTTCAGCCGCGACTGCTTTTTGTACTGGGCGCTACGACCAGGAGCGACACCTTGTTTCTTCAGATAGCTGCCGTAATCCATGAGCGCCCAATAAAAGCGCCGCGGTTCGTCACGGTCAAGCACGCGCGCAAGCACGTCTCGGATGTCTTTGTCGTCGACGAGTTCCGTGTCGCCGAAGAAGTGGTGGATGAATACCGCCCGGACGTTGGTTTCGATATAAACGGACGGCTTGTCGTAGGCGTATGCCATGATCGCGCCTGGCAATGCCAGCAGTCCGGTCTCGTCCGTTGGGAATGCCCCGAGTTCGACGATCCTTTTTGCCGCTTCGTGCAAAAACTTCGCGCGGCGGTTGTAGCCGAGTCCCTGCCACAACCGGAGCACGTCTGCCAAGCTTGCTGCCGCGAGCGAGCGCTCGTCCGGAAACGCCTCAACGAACGCGGCGAACTTCGGGATGACGCGGTCGACCTGCGTTTGCTGCAGCATGAGTTCGCTCACGAGCACGTAGTACGGCCTGGTATCTGCTCGCCATGGCATATCCCTATATAATTCTTCGCCCATCTGGCTGAGGAATCGGCGAAATTCGTCGTCGGTCATACGTACGAGTATACCCGAAGCCCGCCTGGTTATGCGCCAGACCGATTCGCGGTATAATAAGAATATGACAACGTACGTGCTGGCAGGAGGATGTTTTTGGTGCTTGGATGCCGTGTACCGACGACTGAACGGCGTCGAGGAAGTCACTAGTGGTTACACAGGCGGCGACATACCCTACCCGTCGTATGAGCAAGTGTCGCTTGGCACGTCCGGCCACGCCGAGGCGGTGCGCGTACGGTTCGACGAATCCGTCATTCCGGCCGAAACCATTTTGGACCTGTTCTTTTTGATCCACGACCCGACGACGCTTGACCGCCAGGGCAACGACGTCGGCCCGCAGTATCGTTCGGCCCTGTTTTACGCCAGCGACGAAGAGCGCCAGGCCTTCGAGGCGGCATGCGACCGTGCCAAAGAGCATTGGGGGGAGACCATCGTCACGCAAATCGCTCCGTTAGACGAGTTCTATATCGCCGAAGAATACCATCAGGACTATTTCAACAAGAATCCGGCGGCCGGATATTGCTCGATCATCATCGCGCCGAAAATCAGCAAAGCGCGCGCAGCGTTCAAAAAATGGTTCAAGGAGGACTGATGCTGTTCACGAACTATGAGCATGCCTGCTTTGCGATCGACATGGACGACCAGCGGCTCGTCGTCGACCCGGGTGGCTATACTACCGATTTCACGGCAACGGATTCGATCGTCGCCGTCGTTCTGACGCACGCGCACCCCGACCACAAAGACATGAGGCACCTGCGAGCCATCCGCGACGCGAATCCCGACGTGGCCATCATTGGTCATACTGATGTCATCAGCGACCTCGAAGGATTTGCCTTGCGTCCAGTCGTCGCGAACGAGGGCATCAAGATCGGCCCGTTCGAGTTGGAATTTTTTGGAGGCGACCACGCGGTCATCCACCCCTCGATCGATGTCATCGCGAACCTCGGCGTCATGATTAATGGCGCGGTGTATTACCCGGGTGATTCGTTCGCCTTGCCGGAGCGTCCAGTGCGACTGCTTGCCCTCCCTGTTGCCGCGCCGTGGCTCAAACTCAGCGAAGCCGTCGAGTTCATACGGGCAGTCAGGCCGCAGCAAGCCGTTCCGACGCATGACGCCGTCTTGTCCGAAACGGGCAAGTCGCTACCTGACCGCTTGGTTCCCCTTTTGACAAGCGACCTCGACATCACGTACAACCGTCCTGATTCGCCGATTGAACTGTAAGAGCAAATGCCCCGCGCAGTAGAAACCGGCAGCTTATGAAGACTGCCGGTTATGTGGTTCGTACTCGGAATGAAATCGTCGCGCCCACCCCATCGCCATTGATGGGGTTCGGGCACCGTTCAGGCTTCAACGAGATCGCGCTCGATCGCCGTCGACACGTTCAGCAGCCGATAGATCGGCAGCCTGGTGATACGGCGCAGCACGGCCTCGTTCTTGCGGTAGAAGAACAGAACGACGTCGCCGTCCGCGGACACGCCCACATGGCCGCGCCCGAGATCGTCACCCAGGTAGTAGCTTGCGCCACCGCCGAAGATGGCCGCTCTGCGAACCTTGTAGGTGGTCTTGCGATCGCCGGCATCGGTGTTCCTGATGATGACGTAATAGCCGTCTTCGACCTTGTCGAACGGTTCGGGCGGCAGAAGCGTCACCTCAAGTGACACGTCCGGCGTCGCGTGCTTCGCCGGCGACGGACCGGTCAAGTCCAACACGAACCGCGTCGACCATGAGGTCTCGTCCATCGCGGCGATGAAATCCTCGATCGTC
>JALRBE010000015.1:25795-26062 GCA_023262335.1 Candidatus Saccharimonadia bacterium
AGAAACATCCGTGTCCGTCGCCTCGGCGACGGCAATGGCATTGCCCATTTCATGTCCTTCCGGTACTCCCTGCGCGCGGTGCGCCTGGATGGCTAGAGTTTACACCCATAGGACTCGCCTGTCAAATGAAACCGCTGCCGTAGTGGCAGCGGTTTCATTTGAGAAGTTTGCGTCCGGTATTAGTTCAGACGCTTTTCGGCGTCGGATTGAACAGCGGCAGCCGTCTTCTTCGCGTCGGCGGCGACCCGGGTTGCCCTTGTTCGCGCT
>JALRBE010000016.1:0-13582 GCA_023262335.1 Candidatus Saccharimonadia bacterium
GGGCGTGGCGCGGCCAGTCGATATCATTGCCGACGGCACGAACGCGACCGAATGCTTCAAGCTCATGCTGCAGGAGTTCGACGAAGCTTGCCGCACCGGTTTTTATAACTATTTCGGGCATGCCAAGCTGACTTCGCGCGCGGCCGGTCTTGGTTTGAAGAACACGGTGTTTGCCGGTGACGACACAGTAACGTCGGCGAACGATGTGCAAAAGCTGCTAGTCGGCTTATATAAGAACCAAATCGCTCGTACCGAAAACGGCCAGCGGATCATCAGTGCTATCCGCTCCACGCGCGACAACGACGGCTTGCCAGCAGGCATATCGTCGGGCCAAGCGTCGCATGCGATCGGCGAGTCCGAAAAAACCCGCAACGACGCGGCCGTCATTTACAGTAACAACTACGGCACGTACGCCCTGACGGTACTCACGACCGATAACGACAAGTGGGAGCGGGTCGCCGGCCTCGCCAAAAAAATCCAAGCGCTGAAGGCAGTCAAGGTACCGCTCGACGCCCGCTAAGGGGTGGTATTATTTGAAGCCGGCATAGCTCTTATGGTATGATAGGGCGAGCAAGAGCTAGAGGTAACGGAGAACAAATATGGACGATGGACCTTTCCGTACGCCGCAGCCGGCGGGAAGAAGAACCGATAACGAGCCCGGCTCAGCCGAGCAGCCAAAACAACACCATGCGGAGTCAAAACCAGTGCACCGATCAATAACGCGCAACTCATTCAGCGAAAAGAAATCATATAAAAAACTCTACGTCGGTATCGCGGCGTCGTTGGTCGTGGTCGCGTTGGTCGTGGCAGGGTTCTTCGTGGTCGGTAAGATCGCGCAGTCCGGAACCGCCATCGACGGTAGCAAATACCAGGCGGTATTCTTTACCAACGGCCAGGTGTATTTTGGCAAGCTGCAAAACTTCAACGGCGAATACATGAAGCTGACAGACGTCTATTACCTGCAGACGCCGACTACGGAAGGCTCTGACGATTCAAAGAAACTGCAAGACACGACAACCGAGCAGAACAGCTCGACGCTGATCAAACTCGGCGACGAAATTCATGGTCCTGAAGACGAAATGATCATCAGCAAAGACCAAGTCTTGTTCTATGAGAACCTCAAAAAAGACGGCAAAGTCTCCCAGTCGATCGAAAAATTCAAGAATCCTAACTAGGCCAACTAGTAGTTAGATAGCGATGGGTCGGTCCCGACGAGCGACTCGACGTACGTTATCCATGATTTGTCTTCGGCCTTTTGCTGTGATTTTATGAGTACGAGCAGCCCGTTTTTGGTGAATATGACCGATTGCGGGCCTTTCGCCGACGTGCCGATGAACACGTCGGTTCCGCTGGCATCCAGTTTGTCGGTCGCGCTGAACTGCTTGGCGAGCTCGGCGATTTTGCTGCCTGTCTCGGCCTTGAAGCTTTCGGGAAGCGGCTGCTGGCTGACGCTGATGGTTACGTCGCCAAGTTTGTCGGCGTACGCGAACACGGGGTCGCTGTTCGCAGGGCTTATTCTTTTCCAGCCACCAAGATCAGTGATGGACCGATCCTTAGGCAGTACGGTCGAATAGTCCGGCGTTTTGGCGGTTAATGGCACGGCGTCTTTGCTGCGATTGGTCATGTAGTCGCTCAGCGGTGGCCATACCGCGAAGTAGCCGAACAGCGCAACGGCAGTAATGACCGCGACAGCGATCGCCTTCTTGTGCCGCTTGATTCCTTTGCGAATTTTAGCGACCAAGGCCGCGCGGCGAATTTTTGGGAGTGACCCGAAGTTGATATTGATGTCGATCGTCTTGGTGTCGGGCACGGCTGGCGGAGGCGTTACAGCGGGTTTTTGCGCCGCTGGGCGCTCCTTGGGCTGTTTCGGTCGTGGCGCGACCGGTTCGTCAAGGTCGGCTTGCATGGCCCACTTCAGGTCGTTGGTCATCTTTTTGAGATGTTTCTTTTTGGCCCTGCTCGCCTGCATGTATTTTTCGAACGGACTATGCTGGATAGCTCGTTTGCCCCAAGCCTTGAATATGTCGACGAATCGCACGTCGTCCATTTTTTCGTCGTCTGCGGCAGTGTCGTCAAAGCCGAACAAGCCGTGTTCGGGTGATGGCTTGTCGCTGGCTGGGGGTTGCTTTGCCCACGGGCGTGAGCTCCGAACGGGTGCCAGTCCTTCTGGCGCGTCCGAGTCGCCTCGTTCCGGGACGTTCAGGCGTCCTCCGCGACTCGTGTGTCTGGTTGGTCGGTTACGGTCGCTCATGGCTAGTTGGGCGTATCCAATGGCATTTGCAGTCCGTTTATGAAGGTCCGGCCATGCAGTAACCGCTTTGCAGGGTCGGCGGTAAAGTTCACGGTAAGGTCGGTTATGGTCGGTCCGCGCGACACGTCGTCTGGGTAGCCGAAGGTTTCTTGGGCGCTTATGGACACGTTCATGTAGTAGTAACGCGCGCAGTTCGTGTTGACGCCGCTGCTATCTAGTGCAGTGTACAGGCTGGGCATGCCGAGCGCCACGTTGCCGTGGTTCGTCGTTTGGCCCCAGTTGCTCATTTGCGCAGCCGAACAGTCCATGCCGGTGCCGTTGCCTGCCCGGTTGGCCGTAGGGTTGGTCATGGACTTGTAGCTGAGCAGCCAGTGCGCGCCAATGGAGTTGTCGAGACCGTTGAGTAGCCACTTGGTAGGGTAGACGTCGGTATCGGTGTCGAGCATTATGGAGTATTGGGCGATTTGCGGCTGCGAGAGTACGGCGGTTTGCTGAACGACAGGAGTAATAGGGGACACGGAAGTTGGAGTTGTAATGCGTATAAGACCAGCATTACCAGCTGATCCTGCTGTATTCGTACCACCTCCTGCGCCGCCATTGCCGGCTGTGCCTCTAAAGCTATCCGCGGAATTACCAGGGCTCGTGCCGCTACCGGCAGCCGTCGTTTGTGATGTGCCACTAAGGTAGCTTGAGCCACCGCCACCGCCAGAAGCGCCTCGGTTATTGCTACTGGCGTTGCCACCACCACCGCCACCAAAGTAGCCACCACCACCACCACCCCCACCAGCAGTCGTGGTGCCAGGAGTGTTCCAGGCGCCACCGCCATTGGCGCCGCCGTTAAACCCACCGGCTGCGCCACCACCACCACCACTAGCATTGCCACCACCAGCACCACCAGCGAGAGACGACCCGGTAGTGCCGTTGCTGCCGCCCCCTGCACCGCCTGCGCCAGAGGTGCCGCCACTACCGGCGGTCGTTGCTCCTACTGCTGTACCTGCGTTACCAGACGAGCCACCACCAGCACCACCAGCACCACCAGCACTGTTCATGTTTCCGCCACCGCCACCAGCGCCGCCTGGTGCTAAGATTAGTGTCGTAGCCGACCCATTGCGTATGCCAGTTATTCTTGAATAGCCACCGCCACCAGCACCCCTACCTTGGCCGCAGCAGCCTCCGAAGCTACCACCACCGCCACCACCGCCACCAACAGATATGGTAAGGGTTTCTCCAGGAGTGACGCCGATGACAGAGCTTGAATAGCCACCACCGCCACCACTACCGCCACTGGCAGCATTGTTGGCAGCCCAGCCACCACCAGCACCACCGCCACCAGCACCCCATACTTTCACGGTAATTTCTGTTACTCCCGAAGGGACAACGTAACTCGTATTACCTGATGAAGTATATGATGTTCCTCCGGTACAGTTCATACCGCCTAAGGCATATAATTTACCACCACTGTAGACCGCGCTGTTACCAAAGCGTGGTCCGGAGTATTTTTGGTTGGTCTCGAACCAGGTGCCGATTCCTGTAGGATTGTTACCACTCGCGATGGTGGTATTCGCACTGATTGGTGCTACAAGGGTTGTCGGCTCGCATATATTGTGATTAGATTTTCCACCTACTAGATACACATAGCCATTTATCGCAAGTCCATCACCTTGAGATAGCGGCTGGGGCATGCTTTCTGAATAGGTCCAATTGCCTGCGCTACCAGTAGACGAATCTATCTTTGAAAACTGCGTGTCACTTAAAAAGTTTGCGCCATCGTAGCCACCGAATATATATAAATTGTTCGCATAGGCAACGGCGGTTAGTCCACTCCGTGCAACGTTAAATGATGTGCTAGCAGTCCAACTGCTAATATTACCACCGCCTGACTGCAAGGAGCTGACGTAAATGGTATTGCATACGCCACTACAACCTCTGCCTCCGACGACATACAATCGGTCGTTCCAAACAGTCATTCCAAAGTCTGACCGTCCGCTTGGCAAGGCATTGGTTGCGGTGCTCCAAGATGATATGTTGCCCGAAGAAGGGGTGGCATAATATACGGTTGTCTGTGCTGTACCTCCTGTATTGTCACCGCCTACATAGTAGAGCGTACCACCAGCTGCTCGTAATTTACCCCATGCGCGGCTCTCGGGGAGCGATCCGCTCGCACTAGACCATGACCCAATATTGCCGTAAGAGTCGATTGTCGCATACGATACATTACTTGTGAGTGATGTGCAATAATCTGCAGTGCTTGTGCAGCCGCCGGCAACGTATACATAGCCATTAAGTACGGTAGTGCTCATGCCGAGCCGGTTCGGGTCAGTACTGAACGTGTTCGCGGACGTCGAATACGAGGCTGGCGCGCCGCTATTGTTGTTATACAGTTGAAACGTTTGCACCATGTTCGTGCGGTTGCTGCAGCTCGACGGCGCCGTGCCTGCCGTGCAGCCGCCAACCACGTAGGCGTACGAATTCGAGACGGGTACGTTCAATCCCCAGCGTTGGCTAATGGTAATGCTCGATGTCGACCACGTGCCAATACTGCCGTCGCTGACGTTGATTTTCGCGAACTCGATGTCGTTCAGTACGCTGCCGCCGGTATCGTCGTAGCCCCCGACCACGTAGAGGTACCCGTTATACCCGAAGCCCGCGCCACGCTGCCTGCCGGTATTGGTTTGGTTGGCGCTTTCCGTCCAAGCGCCGCCGCTGACCGCGACGATATTGTTGCTGTTGTCGAACTTGGCGTAGCGGGTCGTCTTCAGGTTGGAACAATTCGGCGTGAGTCCGCCAATAAGGTAAATGTAATTGGCGTATACCGCACCGGCCATGGCGCCAAGGCCGGTACCGCAGCTGTTCGGGATCGCGCCTATTTGCAGCTGGCCGCTCGTGCTGCAGCCGCTCGGTACGCCCGAGGTGTTGAGGTTGCACTTGAGCACTGCCTGTGAGTAGTTCGAACAGTTTACGCTGCCATCGGTGCAGCCGCCAATAATGTACAGGTTGGCCGGATTCGAGCCGGCAGATGCTGGGTTGGCGCGTATGTAGGCATAGGCGTAGGTGAGGGTAGTAACTGCCGAGCTGCTGGCGGTAGCAAGGCTGGTGGTCGTCCAGGCGCCAATGCTGCCATCGCCGTTCGTGGACGTATGGTAAATGTTCGTGCCGGTGCCGAAGCCACCCACTAGGTATATACGATCGTTCGACACCGCTACGCTCGAAGCGGCAAGGCCCGTTGGCAGCGCGACGGAACTGACGCAGTACGAGTCGACGAACGAGCCGCTACAGGTAGCTGGCCGCTGCAACGTGCCGTCGCTGCTGATCGCTTGGTAGGTCACGCCGGTCGACGTGGTAGAACAGGCGTTATTGGTGCAGCCGCCCATAATGTATAAATACCCGTTCAGTACCGCGACGGCATTCAGTACGTTGCCAACCGACCCGGACGGCAAGTCGCAGTTGTAGGGCGGACCGTCCTCGCACGGCGCGACGCCGCTCGCCGATGAGTTGCTGATCGTCGACACGTCGCCTTCTTTGTTGATCGCCCCGTACCGCGAGGTCGAGAGCATGCTTGTGCACGCGCCGGTTCCTGCGTCTTGCGCCGAGCAACCGCCAAGCATGTATACGGTGTTTCGCCAGGCGAGTATTCCGTGGCCGAAGCGGCTGTCGCTGACGCCTGGCATCACGTACCAGTTGTCCAGGCTGCCGTCGGCGTTGATGCTAGCGACTTGCGTGTCGGAGTCGACGGTCGTGCAGTACCCGCTGCCGTTTACCGCTGAGCACCCGCCCGAAAGGTAGACATAGCCGCCCCATATCGCGGTAATCTTCGATCCGCCACCAATGCGCCCGGTCGTGAAGCTTTCGGTCTGTTGCCAGGCGTTAATGGTGCCATTCGCGTTCATGTTGGTGTGCCATACGGTGTTGGTCGGTGTGGCCGTTGGGCTGCTGCTGCCACCCACCACGTACAGCCTGCCGTTATACGTTTCGACGCCCGGGTTGTACGCGTTGGCCGACGGCACGGTATTACCGCTTGAAGCCCAGGTGCCAAGTGTGCCGGTCGGCGTTATGGGCGCTATAGAGACTGCCGTGGTCGCGCCGCTCGACGTCCTGCCACCAACCAAGTACAAGTTGTTGTTGTACACGGCTGCTCCCGTGTAGGCGCGCTCTGCTGGCAGGTCGGTGTCGCGGTACCAATACACCCAGTTCGCTTCGTTGCTGTCGGACGGATGCCACAGGCGAGGCTCGCCGTTCGAGCCGAGCTTCGCGATGTAAACGGTATCGCAGTAACCGCTCGTTCCCGTGCCGTTGCCCGTCGTGCAGTTCGCGCTCGTGCCACCGGTGGCATACAGGTAGCCGTTATATGATGTCAGCGAAAAGTTCGCGCGGCCGTCGGGCAGGTTGTACGAGCTGTCGGTACACCAGCTGCTGCAGGTTCCGGCGCCAGGGTTGGCGCTGTCTATGGCACCCGTGGTCGTGTTGAACTGTGCCCAGTTGACTGCCGACGACGTGCCGCTGGCCGTAGTGCCGCCAACTTGGTAGGCAAAGCCGCCCGCCGATGCCGCCGCTCCGCCCCATGTCGCCGTTGGCAAGCTGGTCGTGTTCGTCCAACTGTTGAATCGGGCACCGGTGGTGCGGCCCTTCTTTATGAGTTTGTTATCGACGTCAAAGTCGATGTTGGTTTCGTTGTTGCCCTGCATGAACTGCTGGGCTGTCATCACGTATATGCTCGGGTCGATCGTCAGCGGGTAGTTGCCTTTTTTAAGGCCGGTCGTCGTAACGGTCAGCTTATTGCCGTCAAGCAAATACTTCGACGTGATACCTTCGGCAACGCCGTGCTTGTCCATGACTACTGGCGCTGGAATCTTGAACAGCAACGTGTTCTTTTCGGCGTTCTGGCGCGCCTTTTGGAGCAACTCGGCGTCCTTGTCGCTGCCCGTGGTCACGTTCCCGCTGAACAGCGTGTTGCCGTAAATTCCCAGGCTGCCGTCGGGTTCGATTTTGGCGTTCATGATATCGCCAAGGCTGAGCGTGTAGGTGTACGATGCGGTGTCGCCCCGCGCGAAGTTAAGGACGATGTCTTCTTTGACGCCGTTGCCGCGAAGCGTATATACAAGCCAGCCACTGCCGTCGCTGAGCGGGTAAATGACCTTGTCGCCGCTTTTTCGGCCTTCCTTCAGGCTGAATTCCGGCTTCATGGTGAAGTCGATCTTGTTCGTTTGGTCGGTCACGGTAACGCCTTTTTTGGGGTCTTGGCTCAGCTTGACCGCTGAGTAGGTGGGTTTGCCAAGCATGCCACCAACCGCCGCGTCGGCGTCGGGTTGGAACGCGAACGTGCCGTCGGCGGGCACGTGCTTGATTTTTTCGGCTACGAACGGGCTGGACTCTGGCAAGAGTTCGCTGCTTTTGCCGTCGAGCGCGTAAGCGTCGGTCTCGAACAGCGGCGCGAATATGCTATGGAACGTGCCGATGACGAACACGACGGTCATGGCAATAATGGGCCATCGGTACCGCGAGTAGCGCACGGCGTCAAACGGTTTTTTCAGGGCATTGAACAGGTACCGCCAAATGGCAGCCAAGCTCGGCCGCTTGATGCGAATGCGCAAAGTGACCCCACGTTCACCGTTATCCCTGTTTATTTGACTCATACCCTCTTGCTAAACGCTCGCGTTTGTTGCTGCGAATAGTATAGCATAACAGGGATGAGTCTAGGAAGGCAGAACTAGTTGTTGCTAAAGGTGAAGCCGAGGTCGCTTACATAAGCTTTCGCGTTCTTGTTGGCAGTTACATCAATCTTGAACACAATGCTGTCGCCTGGTGCAAAACCACATGTTGATGGGTCAGCAGTACCCGTTGCAGTACCGGTTAGCCAGTTGGTTTGCGTGTTTTCCGATACTGTGACTTGGCTGCCGCAGGTTTCGAGCGTCGTGCCAGATTTCTTCATAACAGTGTATTTGACCGATGCCGCCCCGCCATTGCTGCCATTATCCGTACGGCCCTGGAGTGTCGTTTGACCAGAGGCGAACGACTTGAAAGTGCCGGGTAATTGGTAGGTGACAAATATACCGTAGGTTTGAGAATCATTCTGAGGTGAGGTCCATTTGTAGAAGTTCTGCGTTTGGCCGCTACTACAAATGCTCGTGTTGATTGTCAGCGACGCGGTGTTCGAGCAGAAGTCAGACGTCATTGTGCCGATACCCGTGCCGTTCATGACCGCGTTCGTGTATTCCGGACTAATGGTAATGATATTGTCTGGGCTCGAGCCGCAAGCTCCCCAGCCGTCAGCCTCGTAGCACTGGATCTTGCCAAGGGTAGTGTCGTAGTACATGGAGCCGAGGAGGGCGTCGTTGTTTTCGGCGATCGGTGCCGAACCGCCTTGGTCGAGCGTGAACAACGTGGTTTGGCCGCCCTTTGCGCCGCCACCGATTTGCACGTTGGCCGCGGTGTTGGTCGCGAGCGTCATTTCGAAGGCATCGACCTTGAAGACACGTGCTGCTGATGCTGCTTGGACTAGGTGTATGGCCGCCGTACCGCTGTCTGAAGCTGGAGTTCTGATATAGCAGGTGATTTCTGTCCATTCGGTAGTTGAGACGGATTGTGGCGTACTGGCAAAAGCTGGAAGACTATTATTGTAATCCACGCACTCGGTGAACGTTGCACCGTCTAGGGTGTAACGTACGCTGAAGTCGCTGAAGCTATTTGAACTCTTTACGTTAACCGAAACTCGGTACAGAGTGTCTGGAAGAGGTTTCTTAGCGAGAAGGTTTCGGATACCTCTGTTCGTTCCGCCCGAGGTCGTTGTAACCTGCGCGCTGTCACTCTTTTCTTGGCCGTCGTTCGTGATGCGCGCTACCGATGCGCCGGAGGTTGCTGACCACGAACCGTTGTCGAAGCTCGTTTGGGTATTGACTGTACCGTCGGTGGCGTAGTTTTGGTCGCCAGCGATCGTGACGCTAAGGTTATCGACGTAGTACGTACGCGATCCGCCGCTGACCTGCGCGATGATGATTGAGTTTGCGCTGGACAACGTGCCAGTAGGGGTAGTGAACGAACAGTTGACCTTCTTCCACGCGCTTTTTATAAGAGTCGCTTCGCCCCAGGCGCATGTTGCCGAGGCACTTGATCCATCTGTTGCGTAAGCGATTGTCAGATCATCGACTACTCCAGACTCAAGTCGTGCACCGAACGATACGTTGTACTTCGTGTTCGGCTTGAGCGCGGTGCTGAGCTGGTTCTTGATGCCCGACAAGAATCCGGTCACTTCTACCTTGGCGGATGCCTGACCGGTTGCCACGTAGCCGTCGGTCATGTTGGTATGGCGACTGACGGTACTCGCATTGCCATAATCGCTCCATGTGTTCGCTGGGAACGGCGAACCAGCCGTTTCGGCACCACCGTTCGTGGCGTACTCGGGCACGTTGCTGTTGACCGAGAACAGGGTAGAGGCCGACGCGTTCTGGACTTCGAGGAGCGTGCCGTTGACCGGGTTGGTGCTGCTGTCGCGGATAGTCAGGCCGTTCGCGTTGGTGCCGCTGCTTACGATCAGCTCGGCGCCGCCGGCGCTTTGTAGCGTGTTGTCGTAGGCGCTCTGCAGCGTGGTTGAGTTCGACGCGCCCGCGACGGTCCAGTAGCCGCCACCGCCACCGCTCCATATCATGGTGGCCGTCGTGTTTTGGCGCATTGAGGTAAGATTGCCTACGCCGCCGCCGTTGACCGAAAGCGTGAAGTCGTTCGAGCCGTTCGCCGCCATGACGTAGACGATACGGCCGGCCGTGGTGTTCGTTGGCGTGTTCAACGTAAAGGTCACGCCTGACGCCGTGGCGTTGACGATGACGACGCCGTTGCTGTCGACGTTCGCCTGCGTGATGGCGCAGTTGCTTGCGCAGCTCTGCACGCTTGCTGCCTGGAACGCGGTAGGCGAGCTCAGGACGATCAAGCCTTCGGAACCGGTGCCTGCACCAGCGCCACCACCGAGCGTCAGGTCGCCGCCGTTCGCGTTGCCGGCCGTCGCCGAACCGGCCTGGACGCTGAGCGAGCCGCCCTGAACGTTGCTGCCGGTGCTGCTCGTGCCCTGAATCGCGAACGAGTTCGCGGTAGTCGCCTGGCCGTTGTTATCGGCATTGCCAAGGTACAGCGTGTTGCCGTTGCCAGAGAATCGCGCCCGTTGCGTGCCGTTGGTCGAAACGGTCGTGTCGTCTTTGGATTGGATGGACGTCGAACCGGCAGTAGCCGTTCCACTGGCACCGATCGTCACGTTTGACGTACCGCCCGCGTTGTTGGCACCGATCAAGATCTCTTGGGTGTTCGTGCCGTGAATATTGCCAATAACGACCGAACGCGCGCGTGCCGCGCCGATGGCGATTTCGCCGTCGTCGCCCGTGCCCGTGCCTGCACCGGCGTCGATCCATACGTTGCCGCCAATGCCGTTCGTGCCACCTGCCGCTCCGCCTTGGAGTATCAAGGTGCCTCCGTAATTGCCGCTACCGCTGCCACCGGCGCCGGCGATGACGCCCATGTCGCCACCATCCGCGTTGCTACCTGCCTGCTGGACGCCAATGTAGTGAGTTGCTTGGTTGTTGCCGAACTCGATGTTGCCGCTATGGTCGATCTTCAACGCGTCGGCGCCCGCATTCTGCAATGTCAGGAAGTTGCCGTTCGTCTGCGTCTTATTGATGTGAATGCTGCTCGTGCCGGTGCCGACTTCGTCTTGCACGCCTTGGGCGAGCTGAATGAAGTTGTCGGCCGTCTTGCCGCCCAGTTGGCCGGAGTTGATCGCGTACGGAGTGGCGGTCAGCCGCTTCATTGGCGTCATTTCGCCGTCGCTGGCGCAGCTGCCGGTGTTGAACGTCGTACAGTTGGTCGCCGAGCCGGCAATGTTCATCGACAGCCACAGCGTGTCTTGGTTCCAGTCGACCTGGTTGCCGAACGGATTCCGCTCGCCCAGGCTGACCGACATGTAGCCGTTCTTTACCTGCACGCCGTTCGTACCGCCGTTGTTGATGTAGGTCTCCGTCCACATCAAGTCCCCGTCAGGGTTTCCCGGATCAGTGCCCGAGCCATCCTGATAGATCTTGAACTGGATATTGTAGTGGCCGTCAGGAACCACGGCTCCGCCTGCGGTCTGCAGTCGTGCCTGGAAGTTGAGCGTCGCGTTAATACCCGGCGCCGCTTGCGAGGCGTGAGCAAAAATAAGCGTTGTAGTTAACGCAACACACAGTGCGATAAACCCTGCTGTTCGCAGTGTTAGACGCGGTTTAAAAATAGTGGGGAGGTGACACCACACAGTCATTTTTTGAGTGTTTTTCTTTTATTTTTCTCTGTTATTTTGAGGAAAATATTTATTTCACTGTGACGTGTGGTGGGCCATCAAAGCTTGTCAAAATTGTACCACAAGCGTCTTGGGGCCACAACATAATTCGGCAACGTTTTGCCGCGTTGGTCGACTGCTACAATGAACCTATGATCGTCCGCGAAGCCATGGCCTGCGAACGCGATGAAATCGTCGCGCTCTACGAATCGTCGCAACGGGCGACCGGGCTTCCGGACCCTCGCGTCGTACCGCCCCAAGAGCTTGGCGAAAAACTGTATGCGCGCCGCGCGATCGGCAGGTATGTCGCGGCGGATGCGAGCGGCATTCACGGGCACGGCCTCATAGAGCCCGCGAATCCGGAACATATGAACGAGTGGCACGCCGCGGCGGGCGGCGCGACGTTCATCGAGCTGGGCGGCGCGTTCGTCGACCCGGAACGATCAGGCGAAGGCATATGGTCGGAGCTGCTCGCGTACCGCTTGAATATTGTCCGGTCGCTTGGTGCCGTACCGGTGAGTGTCACCTGGGCAAGTAACGCACATGTGATGCGCGGGTTCGAACGGTCGGGAGGCAGGGAGCTCGCGCGCAAAACGGCCGCCTTGGGCGCGATCAGCATTTATATGTTCGAGTAACCATTTGCAAATCGGTTATGGTATACTATCAGCAAGCGCGAAGGGAGCGTAAACAAACAGTGATGGTTTCACGGGTTATTATTGGGCTTGCGACACTCATAGGTGGCGTTTCCTTGTTGGCTTTGTCGGCGCACGCGGCAAGCTATGGCGGCGGCAGCGTCACCGGGTACGGTGCCGAGGCTCCCATAGACAACGGCACGATAGTGCAACTGACTGGCGGCAAGGATGCCAAGCAGGTGAAGGTCGCGACCCAAAAAGAACTGAAGAACATGTTCGGCGTGACCGTCGACCGCAACCAGCTGCCAATCACGCTGTCGAGCGAGGCGCTCAAGAACGAAACGTTCGTGGCGGTGTCGGGTACCTACAATGTGCTAGTCAATACTCAGGGTGGCACCATATCCAGCGGTGATTACGTGACGCTTTCGGCCATCGACGGCATCGCCATGAAGGCCGGAACCGACGAAGAGACCGTGTTCGGTCGCGCCGTGGCGCCATTCGACGGCAAAGGGGTGACACTCGGCACGATGGAGCTGAAAGACACGACCGGCAAACCGAACAAGACCGTTACTATCGGCTCGATTCCCGTCACCATAGATATAAAGCGCAATCCGAACGAAAAGAGCACCCGCGTGGACGTGCCGCAGTTCTTGCAGCGTATCGGCCAGCAGATCGCCGAAAAAGAAGTCAATCCCATCCGAATTTATTTGAGCGTCGGCATTACCGTCATTAGCCTGGTCATCGCGCTTGTCGTCATCTATGCGGGTATTCGTAACAGTATTATTTCCATAGGTCGTAACCCGATGTCCAAGAAGTCGATTTTCAGGGCGCTGTTCGAGATCATACTGACATGCTTATTAATACTCATTGTCGGGTTGTTTGCGGTATACTTACTACTAAGGCTATGATGCGGAACTAGGTGGGCAAATGGGATTATTCCAACATAAACAGGAACCTGTGAAAAAATCGCCGGAAGACGAGGCTGCTTTGGCTGCGCAGCAAGTGTTCGACGACGCCTACCGCGAAGAGCTGCGTGAGCGTGGCCGGGTGTACTTCGAAAAAGTCATCCAAGAGAACGCTGCCCTATTCAAACAGGACCTTGATGCCACGATCGCGCAGGTGAATACCGAGCTTGAGGTGCATATCATCCGTAAGGTGGACGAGCAGCTGGTCGAACACGGCAAGGCCATGAAGGCGGCACAGGATTCGGCGCTGGAGTCGATGCACGAGACCACGGCGACGATAGAGGAACATACGTCTCGGTTCAAGCAGGAGCTGGATGATTCCGCCGGCGCGATCAAATCGGAGCTGACCGAGCATGTCGCCAAGCTGATCGACGACCAGATGGATCATTACGGCGCGTCCATGAAAGAGGCACAAGTGGCGGCGCTGCAAACCATGAGCCGCAGC
>JALRBE010000016.1:13592-24948 GCA_023262335.1 Candidatus Saccharimonadia bacterium
AATACCAGCAGCTGGGCGCGAGCCTTGGCAAGAACATTGCCAGCCAAGAGGAGCAGATCAGGATGACCTATCAGCAGGCATCGGCGCAGCTGACCGACATGCAACGGGCGCAGGACACGGCCATACAAGCGCTGGACGCCACGGCAAAGTCGCTGAGGGATCAATACGAGCAACTGAGCGTCAAGCTGGCCAAGGACGTTGCCGACCAAGAGGCGATCATGATCGGCATATTCCAGCAGAACATGGCGCAAATCGTCGAGCACTACTTGCTCGAAGCGCTCGGTGACGCGTACGACATCAAGGCGCAACTGCCAGCGATCATCAAGCAGATGGAAGCGAACAAGCAAGAGATGATGGATGACTTGAAACTATGACCGAGACCACCGAAAAGACCGCTCCGCTCGCATTGCCGCCGTCGATCGTGACGCGCGTTGACGTGTCGCGGCTCGTGCGCGAAATCGAGTGGGTCGACAACGAAATCACGACTGCCATGGTTCGTGCGAAGGCCGGCGTGCAGACGTCCGCGCAGCCACCGGTTTCTGACCAAGCGACGGAATTTTTGACGTTGAACAAGCTGACGCTCGCCGACGCTCATGCCCGGACGCGGTTGATCGCGGAACTGAAAAAACTCAAGGACACGGTGCCGATCATTCACATGACGTTCGCCGTTCCGGCTGATCGCGAAAGTTTGCAGCAGTTGGCTGCTTGGTTGCGCTCGTCGGTGCACCCGCAAGCCGTGATCGCGGTCGGACTGCAACCCGGGTTAGTCGGTGGCGTGTACGTTCGTACGCCGAACCAAATACACGACCTCAGCCTGCGCGCCAAACTGCAAGGCAGTCGCGACGTGCTGATCAAGAGCTTGGAGGCGATTCGTGGAGAAAACTAGCAAGAAGTTCAACAAGCTGGTCGAGAGTGGCAATCCGGTCGGCGAAATCATCGGCATCGACTCGTTCATGGTCAGTATCAAAGGCTTGCAGCCCACGAACGTGCACGCGACCGTGCGGTTCGAGGACGACACCCGTGGCTACGTGCACCAAGTACTTGAAGACCACGTGGTCGTCATGAAGCTTGATCCGTCGCCGCTGCATATCGGCATAGTCTGCGTCATCGAAGCCCGTGACATCATGATCCCGGTCGGCAAGAACTTCATCGGTCGCGTAGTGAACGTGTTCGGCGAGCCGATCGACGGCAAGGGCGAGATCGTGGCTGACCAAGAATGGGACGTGTTCCATAACGCGCCGGCGCTGTACGAACGCGAATTGCTCGACACGCCAGTCGAAACGGGCGTAACCATTCTCGACCTCGAATACTCATTGGCTCGCGGGCAGCGCATGGCCATGCTCGGCGACAGCAAAGTGGGCAAAACAGCGCTCGCGGCATCGGTCGCCATCAACCAAAAGAACACCGACATTACCGTCATTTACGTGTTGATTGCCAAGCGTCAGCATGACGTCGCGGAGCTCGTGAGCAACCTCGAAAAGAACGACGCGCTCAAAAAAGCCATCGTCGTCGTGTCGAACTCGTTCGAATCGCTGATTCTGACGTACCTCGCGCCGTACGTGGGCGCGGCGCATGGCGAGTATTTTTGGCACCAATGCGCCATGGACACGCTCATGATTTACGACGACCTCACGGCGCACGCGCAGGCCTACCGCGAAATCTCGCTGATCGCTGGCGTCAGCCCAGGGCGCGACTCGTACCCCGGCGACATGTTCTACACGCACTCCAGTTTGCTCGAGCGCGGCGGCAAAACCGAATCGAACCATGCCAGCCAAACGCTGATCCCAATCGTGTACGCGCCGGGCGGCGACATTACCGCGTACCTGCCAACGAATATCATGTCCATCACCGATGGCCAATGGATTCTTGACGAAAAGATTTTCAAAGACACCATGCGTCCGGCCGTGAGCACTGCGCTGTCGGTCACCCGCGTGGGCGGCGTGGGGCAGAACAAGCGCCAAAAAGGCCTGGCCGACCAACTCAACCGCACGCTCGCCGGCTACCGCACCGCCGAAGAATACGCTCACTTTGGTACCGAACTGAGCCCGCAGGCGCAAGCCGACTACGACAAGGGCAAGGTACTGTTCAAACTCATGAACCAGGCCATCGGCGAGACATACAGTTTCGTCGAGCAGCAGTTCCTTATGAGCATCGTGCTGAACAGCGCCCCCGAAGAAATCATCAACGTGCCGCTGCTCAAAGAAAAGGTGCGCGACTACGCGCCAAAGCTGCAAGAAGACAAAGACATGCAGGGCAATTACGACGAACTCGAAGCCGCGCTCAAGGCTGAGGTCATGACGATCGACGAGGTCAAAAAGGCTGCCATCGAAAAGGCTGCCAAGATCGAAGCTGAGAAGAAGCGCCAAGCAGAAGAAGCCGCCGCAGCAGCTGCGGGCGAAGCGGCGCCAGCGCCAGCTCCTGAAGCCGAGAAGAAAGAGGAGAAGAAATAGTGCGCCGTCCGCTCGAAATCAAAGCCGAAGAAGCCTCGGTCCGCTCGGTGGTCAGCCTTACCTCGGCGCTCGAAAGCCTGAGTAGCATGCAGATTGCCAAAACCAAGAACAAGGTGCTCATTAGCAATCAGTTCTTCGACGAAGTCTGGAATATTTACAAGCAGATCCGCGTGGACGTGCTGTTCAACTTCGGCCGCAAAGTCGACGAAAAGCCGATCGACAAAGAGCTGCTGATCCTCATTACGGCCAAGGGTGGGCTGAGCGGCGACATCGACCAAAAACTTATTCGCAAAGTCATCGAACGCTATGACGAGTCGAAGAACGACGTGCTGGTCATCGGTCATCATGGGCTCATCAAACTCAAGCAGTCGCACATAGACGCCAACTATTATTTCGATTTGCCGGAGCGCGACTACATCAACGTCGACCCGCTCATGGAAATCACCCGCAAATATGCCAAAAGCCGCATTTACTACCAAGACTACATTTCGCTCAGCCAGCAAGAAATCAAGGACGTCGATTTGAGCGAGGTCGTGTCGAGCAAAGGTCGCGTGGCCGACATGGCGACCGTGGGCGACGACATGGTAACCGAAAAAACGTACATATTCGAGCCGAGCTCGTACGCGGTGGCTGCGTATCTCGAAGATTCCATTCTGCGCCTGACTATTTCGCAGTTCATTTACGACAGCCGTTTGGCGCAGGTCGCCAGCCGCTTCAAGGCGATGTCTGCTGCTAAGGAGCGCTCCATCGACAACGCCAGCACGCTGCATTTGGAATATAATAGGTCCAAACGTAATCAGGTAGACACCAGGCTCAAGGAATCGCTGGCAGGCCTCAAAAAGATTCGTGCGGGAGGAGGCGACTAATGAGCGAAGAACAACAAGCGGCGGTCAAACCGGCAGCACCGGCACCGGCGCAATCGACGTACAAAAAAGGTATCGTCCGCACCCTCAAAGGCCTGGTCATCAAGATCCAGTTCGACGAAGACATGCCCGACCTCAACGAAATGCTCTACGTGGACAACGAAAACAAGTCGCCGCTTTTGGTGAGCGCGCTGTCGCATGGCGACATGGCGGTGTGCCTGAACATCGGTGGCGACTACAGCATTCAAAAGGGCGACAAAGTCACGCGCAGCGGCCATAGTCTCGAGATTCCCGTAGGCGAAGAAATGATCGGCCGCGTGTGGGACGCCATGGGCCGTCCGATCGACGGCAAGCCGCAGCTCGACCAGGCTGTGCTCGACAAAATGATCAAGCGCCCGATCTTCTCGCCGAATTTCCAAGAAACGGGTCTTACTAACCGCCCCGACGAAGTGCTCGACACGGGTCTCAAAGTCCTGGACTTCTTCACGCCGTTCGTCAAAGGCCGCAAGATCGGCATCGTCGGTGGTGCCGGCGTGGGCAAGACCGTCCTCACCATGGAAATCATCAACAACGTCGCCGAAGGTTCGGGCGCCATCAGTATGTTCGCCGGCATTGGCGAGCGCATCCGCGAAGGCCATGAGCTCTACAAGACCTTGGGCGACAACGACTTGCTCAAGACCACAGCCATGTTCTTTGGCCAAATGAACGAGAACCCGGTGCAACGTAGCCTTATCGGTCTGGCTGCCATCACGCTGGCCGAATATTTCCGCGACGACCTCAAAAAAGACGTGCTACTGTTCGCCGACAACATGTACCGCTACATTCAGGCAAAAAACGAGGTCTCGACCATCGTCGACCAAACGCCAGCGGAAGGTGGCTACCAGCCAACGGTGTTCAGCGACGTCAAAACGTTCCAAGACCGCTTGGCCACGAACGTGAACGGCTCCATCACGGCGCTGCAAACCATCTACGTTCCCGCTGACGACCTTTCGGATCCGGCCGTGCAAATGATCTCGCACGAGCTCGACAGCACCATCGTGTTGAGCCGTGCCGTGGCTGCCCAGGGCATCCGCCCGGCGGTCGATATCCTGGCATCCAAATCGAGCCTGCTTACGCCCGAAGTCGTGGGCGAGCGGCACTACAGCCTCGCTACTCGGGCCACGGCCATCCTGCAAAAGTACGAATCGCTCAAAGGTATCATCGCCATCATCGGCGAGTCGGAACTTTCGGCCGAAGACCGTGACGATTACAACAAGGCCAAGGCGCTCATCGAATTCTTCAAGCAGCGATTCAACGTGATGGAAAAGGTGACCGGCGTACCGGGCGAACACATGACCCGCGAGCAAACGCTCGACGGCGTCGAAGAAATCATTGGCAAGGCAGACGGAAGCCCGGCCGAGCCGAAGGCCGCAGAAGGCAAACCTGCTCCAGCGGGCGAACCGGCTAAACCTGCTGCTGAGGCCGAGGCCGAACAAAAACCGGCCGACGCGCCTGCTAGCGACAAGCCCGAAGAACCGGCAGCTAGAGCCGAGAAGACGCCCGAAAAACAGGAGCCTGCCAAGCAGGACAAATAATGGCCGACGCCGACCCGCAAGCAGAAGCACCCGAAGTGACCGACGCCGATCAGCCGGTCAAAAAGCCAGGCGGCAAGCCGACCATGGCCGTCAAAGTGTACGCGCCGTTCCAGGTGTACTTTGAAGGCGAGGCGTACAGCTTCAGCGCCATTAACGAAACCGGGCCGTTCGACATCCTGCCAAAGCACCATAACTTCCTGTGCATGCTCGTGCCCTGCGACGTCAAAATCAAGCCGGTCGAGGGCGACGAAAAAATCATCAAGATCCACCGCGCGCTCATGCACGTCAAGGCTGACCGCGTGGTCGTGTTCGTCGATGTGTAGGCTTAGTCGCTGAGCGTCAGCACTTGCGGGTAATGGTCCGATATTCGGCCGGTCAGCGCCGTTTTGGGTACTGTTATGCCGAGCGCTCGCTCCGCCAGTTTGCGGGTGGCGAACATGTAGTCCAGCCGCAATTCGTCGGCGTGGGCTTCGTCTTTGTTGACCGGCGTCGGTACCGTGTTCGTGGGTGCGCCGAGCCGTGCCGCCAGGTCGATAAATCCGCTGTGTTCCAGCGTGTCAGTGACCTCGTAGCGGTTATGGGTGGTGCCGAATTTCTCTTTGCTGCCGCCCTTCGTCTTGGCGTGGTAGCGCCGCGCGAAGTCATCCGCGTAGTTGTCGGTTCTGCTCAGGCTGTTCAGGTCGCCGACTATCAGGGCTTGGCCGTCCATGGGTATGCGGTGCGCCATGTATTCGGCTTCGCGTATGCGGCCGTCTTCGTTGAAGGGGTAGAGGTGCGTGTTCCATAGGTCTATGGTGCCGCCGGGCGTGTCGATCGTGGTTTGTATGGCTCCGTGGTGGAATCCTTCTTGGTGTACCTGGGCGTTCACGAAGGGTAGCCGCGAGAGCGTGGCGATCGTGAAGCGACTGTTGCTGCCGGCCGCGGTGTGGGTGAGCCCGGTCGCTTTAGCGAAGCGGTCCAGTTGGTTGTCGGGGCCTTTGAGCCAGCCGTTGGCTTCTTGCAGGCAGAGCACGTCCGGGTCTTCTTGCCGGACGAACTCTTCAAGCTCAGGGAGCGATTCCCATGCGCCTTCGTATATGTTGTAGCTGGCTATCTTCATGCGGTTTTGTTCGGGTAAAAATAAAGACTGGTTGTCCAGTCCTCTTGCAATGTCGTTCTTTGATGGTTGTTTGTTCACGAATCCTCCCGTTGGTTAAGGGAGTTCCGTTTTTTGGAACCTTCAACATAATAACACTAAATATAAATAATGTCAATAGTTAGGGGAGGCTAGCCGGTTACGAAGTAATCGAACGAAAACGTTTGGTTCGCGGGAGCAGGAGCGGCAGCACATATGCTAAAGCCGGTATTGTTACGGTCGACGTAATACTGTGTGGCACCAGCGCCGGCACCGACCGGGCTCACGATCACGCGCGGCGAGCTGGTATACGCTTGGTTGAAGTTCACGCGGACGAAGCAGCCGGTCGCCGTGCCCGAACCAGTGTTGATGTTCACGGTGCCGGTGGTGTCGGAACCGCTCACGGATGCCGAGCCGCCGTTGCCGAGTGCCGGGCCGGTGGCGCCGCGGCTTGGCGACGCTCCGGTGAAGGCGATATGGTTTGGTACTTGCAGTACCGCGTTGCCGCTCAAAATCAGCCTGGTCACGGTAATCTGCGATGCCGTCATGGCGCCGCTGAACGACGACGTTCCCGACACGTTCAAATCACGCATGGTCGTGCTGCCCTGTACGGCGACGTTTTGCGCCACCTGCAGGTCGTTAATTTGCGTGCTGCCAAGGCTGGTCGTCCCCGAAATCGTCAGGCTCGGGCCTTGTATGCTGCCGCCGCTTTGGAAGTTGCCTGCCACGTTCAGGTTGCCGCGCATGAGCGTTTGGCCGGCGATGATCGCGTTGCCCTGAATGGTGAGCGTTTGCGCCGCGCCACCCACGGTCGCGTCGGTGTTCGCAAGTTGTTTCAGCGCGTCTTGGCTCAACTGCTGCGTGGCGATGTTCGGCTCTTCCGGAGGTTTTTGGCTGTTCAAGTAGCTGACTACCATGACCACCGCAGCTACTGCGACGACTAGCAGGAACAACAGCAAGTATACGTTGACCTTGCGGAAGAACTTCTTGAGCGGCGAAATCTTCTTTTCTTCTGGCTTCGGCGTTTCCGGGTGAGCGGCGGCTTGCGCGGCTTTGACCTCGTCCAGCTCTTCAGGACTCATACTCAAAGCATCGGCAGGGGCCTGCTGTTCAGCGTTCGATTTGTTGCCGTCTGCCGGCGCTTCTGTTTTTTTGTCTGGCTCCATAGTGATTCGCGTCGCTATTATGCTTACGGCTAGACTACCATACTTCCCTGTTTGATGCTACTGCTTATAGGTGGTAAAATACGGTAAAGCTTATGCGAAAACGAACAGCTTTGGGATTGTCGAGGTTTTCAGTGGTGGCGCTACTGATTTCTCTTTGCGGTGCCGTGCCGGTATTGGCGCAAACCGCCAGCTCCGACAACTACAAGGCCTCCGAAATGCAGTTCGGCGCCGGCTCGTCGGTCGAAAGCTGTTCGGGCAGCTACTGCGCCAGGGCGTCCATTGGCGACATCGCGGGCGGCGAATCAAAAAGCCTCAGCAACACGGCCGCGTTCGGACCTACGGCGCCGAGCGAACCGAGTCTCGACATGATCATCAACACGGGCGTCGTGAACCTCGGCGTGCTTACCACCGAAGTGCCGGCGACCAAAACGGCTACCATGAAAATCCGCACTTACCTGACAGATGGCTATACATTGCAAATCACCGGCGAGCCGCCAAAGTATGCAAACCACACGCTCGCGACTCCCGCCGTTCCTACAGCCTCGACACCCGGCACCGAGCAGTTCGGCATAAACCTCGTCGCGAACACGACGCCGAGCGTCGGTACTAATCCGGAGCAAGTGCCATCGGGCGAGTTCAGCTTCGGTACGGTACTTGCCAATTACAGCACGCCGAACAGGTTCATGTATTCCAGCGGCGACGTCGTGGCGCGCAGCCTTACGCAAACGGGGCAAACGGACTACACGGTAAGTTTCATCATTAACATCTCGAACGAAACGCCCGCCGGCCAATTCAAGGGTGAATATTCTGCCGTGATCGTACCGATTTATTAGCTGTTAACCGCCCCATTTTTTCGTGTTTTTTGTGCATATCTTTCGCTATTTGCAGGTGCTACAATGAAAGCACTTAAGCTAATGCGAGGAGGTGGGTGTGTTGAGAAAAGCAAAGATTCCAATATCGTTTACGCTAATTATAGGGTTGATAATAGGAGGGATTAGCATTGGCACAGCAAGCGCTTTAGTCCCCGGGATTAATTCTTTGGTGAACTATGATTCAACCAACACAGCGCCGTCCGTAAACTCCGGAAATCAGACAGCGCGAATTAGTGAAGATGGAAATGTCATCGCCTGGTCATCGAGCGCTCATGACGTTGTTGCTGGTGACACGTCAGGGTCTTCACGTGCTATTTATGTGCGCAATATGCAGACCGGAAATACAGCAATTGCAGATGTTGAACTAACTGGTACTTCATCGGGGGATTCCGATTCTACGGTCTTTGCACTCAGTAGGACGGGTAGGTATGTTGCTTTTTCTGCATCAAGTACAAATATAGTGTCGACACCTACTGTACCTGCAAGTCCACTTCAATTCCATGTGTATCTTAGAGATACATTATTGAATACAACAATTTTGGTTGACCAAAACGCCTCAGGGGTTTTAGCGAATGGGGTACTTCATCATCCTAAAGCGATCAGCGTGAGTGACGACGGTAGGTTTGTGTTATTTGAGTCTGGTGCTACAAACTTGCTGCCTTCAAATAACCCCACGAGTGGCACACATATATACATGAAGGACACACTGACTGGTCAGGTGATTAATCCTGCTGTATCTAACGCAGGCGTTCGTTCGAACGGAGCTGTTAGCAGCTCACTAGCAAGTTGCGATGGTTCATTGATTGCCTTTACTGCTAACGCAACTAACTTAACATCACAAGATAACGGCCAAACAAACATATACCTTGCAGATATTAGGGGTGGATTTAACATATCGAATATCACTTACAATGCCAATAAGAGTGTGATTTTAGTATCGGTTTCTTGTAACGGTAGGTATGTGATAATGAGGTCTTCAGCAACAAATATTACGCCTGATGTAGTTACGGGAACAAATAATCATTATTTTAGATATGATCGTCTGACTAATGAATATGTACTTATTGATAAGTCATCGACTGGATATATATCTTCTACAGAGAGTGCTCAGACCCACTCATGGGGATATTCATCAATAGTAAGCGATGACGGCAAAGTAGTCTTTTTCAGTAACGACAAGAATATGGTAGCTCCTGCGGCATTGAACTCTGCAGAGGTGTATCTACGTAATCCGAAAACAAACACCACAGAGCTTGTGCCTATCAACGCATCTGGAGTAGAGAGGGATGGAACGTTTAATACCCAAGCGCTAAGCATAAGCGCTCGAGGCGATTATGTGGTCTACAACTCATATGCCACCAACCTAATTCCCGGGATGACTAGTGGTGTCAAAAAATTGGTACTCTCAAAAGTAGAGTAGGTAATGAAACACTTTGCAAATTGTTGTGGAAAACTAATTGCATAAAGTATAGCGCTAATGATAAAATACGCCCGTATCCCCTAAAAAGGGTCACCAATATAAAACAAACATTAAGGAGAGATATACAAATGTATACACTCAAAGCAATTGCTCGGCGTGCGTCGTTGCTGGGTGCTGCCCTTGCCCTTGCGGTATCGACGGTAACACCTTTTGCACCTGCCGCATTCGCCGATGCGTTGAATCCATTGACGGATCGTAGCTTGACGCTCTCCAGCTCTTCGCCGGGTTGGGACTTCTTGGACGGTTCGGGCAACGCGCTCTACGCACCACCGAACAGCGGTGCGAACGGCCAAAAGACAGGTAACACCTTTGATTTCAAGGTGAGTACGGACAGTACCGCTGACACCGATGGTGCAGGTCCCGATACTGGAACAGGTAATCCGATCAAGGCCATGACCTTCCAATATTGCGAGACGTCTGCCGGTAACTGTCGTGCTCCTGGCGACAACCTTTGTCAGACAGGTACTACAGGCGGCGGCGACTGCGTTTACAAGACAAACGATCAGTCATTAGCAACAGATGATAAGAGAAGTGACCTTGAATTCGTTGCCCCTTCGGCTAGCGAAATCGATCCAGGCGACTACGCGTCAATCATCAACACTGCTGGTAACAGCGGCGTTGCTTCGCGGCTTCCACTACGCGACAGCAGCGAAGGCACGTTCGTGGTCTATTACTACGATGCTGTTAATGACGACTGGAACCAAAGTACTGGTTGGGAACTGACTGCCGAGAACGTTGAGGTGCACAGTGGTGCGCCGGCGGATCAAGGTGACGGCCATGCGACCGGTAAGAATAACTACGTTACGCTTACTAACACCACAGGCCAGGGCTTGGCAAGTGGTACGCAAATGAAGGTTGTATTCTTCGCTACGGATGCGAACTACATTACTAACCCTGGTAGTGGCGCGTTCTTCGTAAAGATCAATACCTACACTGATTATGACGATACGACTCCGGGAACCGTTGCTGTTGATCAGGCTGACCTGATTGATGGCGGTGTGACCGTAGCAAACGTCATGAACCAATCAATCAACATCCAAACGAAGGTTCTTGAAACCATGGACTTCTCGGTTGGTGTGGTTGATCCATATACATTGAATAGTGCCGATACTGACGGTGGTACGCCTGGCGTACAAAGTCCGCTCAAGACGGCTAATGGGGAAGATACGCACGGACAGTGCAGTCGTATCCTTAAGGGTATGAATGAATCGGATACTAATGAGCCGAAGAATACGTTGCTCATGGGTAACGAAGACGGTGAATTCTCACTTGAGACAGACCAGACGTACAGCACTCACTCGTACTGGCGCCTCAGCTCCAACTCAAGTGCAGGTGCAACCGTTTACTACTCTGGCAATACGCTTGCGAATACGGTAAACGACTTGATCTTGCCTATGAACGCAGCAAGTGAAGCTCCTCAGAGGGGTACTCCACAATTCGGTCTCGCGCTTGCGAACGGATCGAACGCTGACAATACAACGGTTGGTCCTTACGAAGTAAACTATGCTCGTGAACGAACTCCTGAAAACGCTGGCCAGTTCGGTATATTCGAATACGGTGCCGATAACGCTGCGGGAGCGGGTGTTCATGCGACTGTTGCTACCGACACGGCAGGCACGAGCTATCATACTCCACGACTATTCCCGCTCATCCCTCGTGCTGCATACGACCAGGGAGCGGGTATCGTTAACACGGAGTACGGAACTGTCAATACGGCATTCGCATTCGACAGTAACTCGACATACATTCCTGTTGCTCTTGCATCGCAAGACACGGAAGTTGTCGACTGTGTCACCGGTAAGATGCGCTATGTAGCGAACATCGCGGCGACCACGCC
>JALRBE010000017.1 GCA_023262335.1 Candidatus Saccharimonadia bacterium
GACCATGTAGTCGTAGAGCGTGGTGTTTTGGTCCCGGAACTGGATCTCGTGCCAGTTGCCCCGGGCGTCCTCGCAGATCACGTCGTAGTTTTGGTGCCGGCGGGGCTTGGTGTAGCGCCCGTCCACCTGGCCGTTGGCGACGGGCAGGTTGCACATCATGGTACGCGATGCGGTCAAGGTTCTCTCCTCTTTGTTTGCTTGCCGTACTCTCCGGCGACGTACGCGACATCGGCGCGGAGTACGGTAAGTGGTGGACAATCGGAGTTGCGTTACGCGCTTTTTGCTTTGCGTAACCTGTTAATTATAGCATAATAATTAAAAATAGTCAATAATCTTGCATAATAAAATAACCCCGCGTGCGTGCTGCATGCGGGGACGTCGGGCGGTCCGACGATTCGATGATTGGCGCTCATCTGGGCGGTGAGGCCGGTCACAGCTGGTCCTGGATCTGGCGGCGCTTCTGCTGGCTGCGGTTTCCACGCTGCTTTTCGCCGCTCGGCGCCCGGAACGCGTGCTGCTGGTTCATGTTGTTCATGTGATCCTGCAGGTCGTTGCCGGTGAGGGCGGCCCCGGCGCGCATGGCTCGCAGCTCCTTTCGCCACGCCTTCTTGGCATCGCTGCCTTTGGGCGCCGGCGTCGAAATCGCGGCGATCTTGCGGTTGCGCATTTCCTTGTTGGGCTTACGTCGTGCCATCTTCCCACTCCTTTTCTGTCGACAATGGGATGATTATATTATAGCATAACTGCAATAAAAATGCAATAGCAGAATATTGCGTAGAAACATAAAAAATAGTATAATATTCTCTATTGCACGCGGGGAATCCTCCGTGCACGAGCCTTAGGAGGCAAAGCAATGGACTGTGGCGTCTACATGCTGGTGACCGCCGGCGCGGACGGCGGCAAGGAATACCGGGTCGCCGAGTGCAGCGAAATCGAGAACATGTTCCTCGACTTCCTGTGTTTTGACGGGGACGATTGCTTTTGCGGTGGCAAACCGTGGTGGCCTGGCGCTCGGCTGGACATGGCGTACGTGAACAGCCCCGACTACTTTGGAAACTGCGACGTGTACACGGACGAAGACGAGGCCGGCAGCTATCTTGAGCGGCTGGCATCCGACATGGACCAGTACGGACTGCTGAAGTACGGCATGGTCGTGTTCGACTACTCGCACTTGCCGTTCCCGGAAGCGTAGGCTTTTGCACGAGAAGAAGCGCGCTGGTACGGTTGCAAACCGCCGCGAGCCATACGGTTCGCGGCATTTTTATTAGGCAGTATGAATTGTTTGGATTTGTATTTTGTTATATAATAACTTTATTATGCCACGAAGAGATGGATTCCCCACCAACCCCGAGCTCGTAGAGGAGTTCACCGAAGCGAGCCGTTTGACGTACGTTGCCGCGTACGAGACGGTGCTCGCGGGCCAGCTCGACAAATTTCCGCATTTTCATGGCAAGCCACTGAGCGCGGTGCCGCTTATCGCGTATCGTAACCACATGCTCGAGTCTGCTCAGGAGCTTTATGACAGCAGCGACATCAACGTCGTCGAGAAGGAGCTGCTCGAGGTACGCCCCGTATCGCCGATCGACGCGGATGCCCGCGAAGGCCATTTGACGCTGAGGGATCTGCCGCAGGAGAACCACGAGGCGTATGCCGCCATGGTGGAGCGGATCGGCAACCTGCACGTGAGCGACGACATCGCCGTGGCGACCGCGCTGGAACCGGGCGGGGTCGTGGCCGATTATACCGCGACGCTGCGGAGCGGCAGGGTGCGGCACATCGGCACCCTAAAAGAGAGGCCGGCCAAGCAAAGCATCGTGAGTGGCAAGTTTTTTGCCGAGGACATGCATCAGTTCTTGGCATCGCCCGCCGCGCTGCGCAAAATACGGTTAGCGAACGCCGTGCTGCGTGGAATCGGCGAACCGCCGCTTATGGACGCGTTCTTCACACTGTCACACGTGCGAGACTTGCCGCTGAACGGCTACGAGCCCGAGAGCTGGCTGAACGACTATCTCAACGAAATGTCGGCGAGGGCGCTGCGCCACCGCGACACGCTGGAGCGGCTCGAGGCGCTTGGCGCACCGCAGGTTATTATCGACCACCAGGAATCCCTTATTGGCGAGTACGAATCCGCCGCCCGCCGCGCGCTGCGCTGCCTTGACGCGAAATAGCATAAGCTTATTGACAAATACACAAAAAAGTGTATAATGTAAGCATGAGCAACAAACTCGCAGAACGACCACAAGCACCAAAAGAATTCGACGGCAACAGGCAAGACAGCGGTACCCGCGGAACTTGGGGTTCATACCCTAATGACACCTCGAAGGCGGAAACGCTCGAAGCCAAATGGAGGGCGCAAGCTTCCCAAGAAGCCACTGACGTGTATATGGGCGTCGACGAATACTATGATGATGCCTCTGGCGAGTACGACTGGAGCGACCCGATGAGGGATGAGATGTCGGATGAGATCCAGGACCTCAAGACTGAATACCCTAGTTACAACGAGCTGACGCCACTGATGACCCATTACGTCGAGGAGCATGTAACGAATCCGGCAGAAATGGATGAAGACACGCTCGCTACCTTTTATGCGAACTTCCTCTCACGTAAGCATGGCGGCAAGTCCGTTGATATCAACGACGCCCATACGTTGCTGTACGAACTGCTGTACGAACGACGCAATGGTAGCGAGACCCTTGATAACCAAGCCGAAGACGAGGCCTATGAGCTGAACGAAACCGTGTATACGGAGGCCGCCCTCGAAGACGAAGCGTACACCGAGAACGAACTGCGTTATACGTCGTACCCTGACCAGCCCGTTAGGCGCACGCGCAACCGCAATTTGGTACGCGCGGCCAAACGCCTCACCGACGACAAATAACTGACTTTACCCCAAAGAGAACCGCCCGTAGCAGGGCGGTTTTCTTGTAGGAAAAGCATAAAAAGTATTGACAAAATAACTAAAATAATGTATAATGATTGCTAACAGTACCTTCCACAGTTAGGAAACGATATGGCAGTCACCCCGCTCGATGTCATGAACCGGGTCAAGACCATCAAGTCGGCGACCCCGGCGACCAAGGCGAAGCCCGCGGCCAAGACGGCCACGGCAGCCACGGTCTCCGTCGGCGGCCAGCGGCTCGCCTACACCAGCGTGTCGGCCACGCCCAGCGCGTACGCCGACAAGCTGCAGAAGAGCCTGCGGCTGCTCAACCCCGGCCAGGACGACGAGAAGTTCGACGATCTGACGACCGCCGAGCGCGAGCGCTTGGACCGCGAGGAGGAGTACGGCGACGATGACGACGGCGTCTCCTACGACTTCGTGATCCCGCTCAGCGATGAGCTGGGTGTCGCGTACGACGTCGACCCCGACGAGTCGGAGGCCGAGGCGGTGCGCAGCGCGTACCGCAACGACTGGATCCGCACCGGCATGGTGTTCGACGCCAGCGCTGCCGAGCGTCGCCTCGGTCACAAGGCTGAGTTGCGCACCGTGCAGCAGGCCGACTTCCGTGAGGACGACTTCGGCGACTACGACGACGGCACGCACATGGCGTGCGGTTACAGCAAGGGGCGCCTGACGCCCGACATGGGCCTGCGTACCAGCGCCCGTGGTATCGCTTTCGACAAATCCGTCCGCGTGTCGTACCGGCAGCCCGCCTAGCGGTAACTGTTCGGACGACCACAACTGGCACTCGCAGCTTGCAAGTGCCAGTTTTTTTGTCTAAAATAGGGTATACAAGGTTAATCAAATAACACGGAGGAGCATTTACATGCCTGCACCAATCAAGCCGCTTGCTGACCGTGTGGTCGCTGTCAAAGAAGCAGCGAAGTCCACCACCGCCAGCGGCATTTACTTGCCGGATTCAGCCAAGGAAGCGCCGGCATACGCCGTCGTCGAAGCCGTCGGGCCGGACGTCAAGGGAATCAAAAAGGGCGACAAGATCATTTACAAGGAATATTCCACGACCGAACTGAAGGTTGATGGCAAAGAGTTTTTGATCGTCAAAGAAGAAGACGTGCTAGCAACCGTTTAACGGTTGTTGGAATTCGTGATTAGGAATTAGGGAATAGGAAGAGATTTATGGCTAAAAAAGTATTTTATGACGATGACGCACGCGCCCGCGTACTTGGCGGCGCGCAGGCGCTGTACGACGCGGTAAAGGTAACCTACGGGCCAAAAGGTCGTAACGTGGTGATCGCCAAGGGCTACGGCGGTCCGACGGTGACGCACGACGGCGTGACGGTAGCCGAAGCGGTGGAACTGCCGGAAGGCGACGACGAGACGTTGGGCTACAAGGTAGGGGCGGAGCTGATCAAGCAGGCGGCGAGCAAGCTGAACAAGGTAGCTGGCGACGGTACGACCACGGTGACCGTGCTGACCTACAACATTTTGAAAGAAGCCAACCGCTTGATCGCGGCGGGGCATAACCCGATGGAGCTCCGCAAGGGTATCGAGGCTGCAGCTGCCGACATCACCAAGCAGCTCGACAAGCTGAGCGAGAGCATCGAGGGCAAGAGCGAGCGCGTGGCGGAAGTCGCGACCATCAGCGCCGGCGACGCGCAAATCGGCAAGCTGATCGCTGCGGTCATCGAGAAGGTCGGCAAAGACGGCGTGGTGACGGTTGAGGCGAGCCAGGGCTTGGAGCTTGAGTCCGAAGTCGTGGAAGGCTTCAACCTCGACAAGGGCTGGTCGTCGCCGTTCTTCGTGACCGACGCAAATCGCCAAGAGGCCGTGTACGAGAAGCCGGCGATCGTGATTACCGACAAAAAGATCAGCAACGTGGCGGAATTTTTGCCGTTGATCGAAAAGCTGGCGCAGGCCGGCAAAAAGGATGTGGTGCTGATCGCCGACGAGGTCGAAGGCGAAGCGCTCAGTATTCTTATTCTGAACAAATTGAAGGGCGTGCTGAACACCGTCGCGGTCAAGGCGCCATCGTTCGGTGACCGCCGCAAGGAAATCCTGCAGGACATCGCCGTGCTGACCGGTGGCCAAGTGATCAGCGAAGACCAAGGCCTGACGTTCGAGAACGTGGAACTGGACGTGATCGGCACGGCACGCAAGGTGATCGTTGGCAAAGACGCCACGACGATCATCGAAGGCGCGGGCAAGGCGGCAGCAGTCAAGGCGCGCATCGCCGAAATCGTGGCGCAGTCCGACAACGCCAATAGCGAATACGACAAAGAACAGTACGAAAAGCGCGCGGCAGCTCTTTCCGGCAAAGTCGCGGTCATCAAAGTTGGTGGCGCGACCGAAACCGAGATCGACGAAAAGAAGTTCCGCGTGGACGACGCCGTTGCGGCAACCAAGGCGGCTTTGGCCGAAGGTATCGTGGCAGGCGGCGGCGTGACGCTGGTGAACCTGGCTGCGACCATCGAGGCTGACGGCGCCGACAGCATTACCGCCGGCCGGCAGATCTTGAAGAACGCGCTGCGTGTACCATTCACGCTCATTACCGAGAACGCAGGCCTCAATAGCGCGGCACTGCTGGCGCAAGTCGAGGCTGGCAAGCCGGGCTTCGGCATCGACGTGAACGCGCCCGACAAGGGCTTGGTCGACGTCAAAAAGGCCGGTGTGATCGACCCCGTGAAGGTCACCAAGGAAGCCGTGCAGAACGCGGTATCGATAGCTTCGACTGCGGCTACCATGGGCGCGTTGGTGGTCGATGTTCCTGAGCCGGAAGCTCCGGCACCAGCTGGCGGCGGCATGCCGGGTGGCATGGGCTTCTAAGCGAGCCTCGCTTAGAGTAAGAAACGGCACCGCTCATGGTGCCGTTTTCTTTGGCATGTACCCGTGGAGCGGACGTGATGAAATTGTTTATTAAGCAATAATATGGTATTATTTTAGGTTAGATGACGGTGGAAAGTCATAGAACCTATTCATCTACGTCGCACTCACAATAGGAGGACGCATGCAGCAACAGAAGGTGCCCCATGAGGCGCTCTGGAACGAAGCTGTACCATACTTGGAGAAACTGCTCTGCCAAGGCCTGACCATCGAGCGGATCGCGCAGTTCTGCGACGTCAAGACGTCTACCGTGCAACGGTGGTTGGACGTCGTCGGACCCAGCGGGGTTTCGCTCATCAAGGTCCGTGCCATGCTGACGACCCTCGGCGGTGATTTTTCACAGATCACCTACGAGACGGCCGAGATCGGCTACACGTTCGATCTGCTCGGCCATGGCGTCGTGACCGTCGAGGAAGCGATGGACATTCTCTTCCAAGGCTCAACGCAGTCGCTGTACCGGGTGTACCGGGGCGGGCCGACCGTGAAGCCGCCGAACATGACGATCAAGGATTTGTTCGAACTGTACGACGGCGCGCTGACTGCCACGAAGGAACAACTCATCCAGCAGTTCGCCGACGCGAAACGCGCCGCGTACGAAGAGGTGCGCGCCGCGCATCCGGACATCGTGCCGGAACCGGCCGAAGAAACAGCGGAAGTGGAGCCAGTGACGATCGAAATGGAAGCGCCGCCCCCTGAAACGCCGGAACCGGCCGTTCAGGAACAGCCGCGGCCCGTGCCAGACACGGTAGTGCTCGGCGTTGCCAGCACGATCGCGTCGGTCATCCCGGCGCTCAGGGTCCTGACGGGCCTGCAGTCGAAAGACGAGGTACGGCAGTACCTGGCCCCGCTGCTTGGCAGCGAGGCTATGGAGCTGCTCGAGGACCTGTTCGTGAAGGCCGTTCCGGAGAACGATCCGGTTCGGTACGAACTGGACGGCGCCGTCGGTCATGTCGCGGCATTGCTCCGCGACGCCGCACCGGAGATCCACGCGCTGTTCGACGACATGTCGGACGAAGGCGCGTTGGCTCGGGAAGATCTGCGGCGGACCGTCGGTCCGGAAACGTTCAGCGTACTGGCCGTCGAATTGACGGCCATGCGATCCAGGCAAGCGTTCGAAAAGGCAAAGAAGGGTGCAATCAATTGACAACCGCAATCGCTCGAAAGGACAGCCGCGTGACGCAATCCAAGGACGAGGACGAGAAGGAGTACACGACCACGTTCGTGAACGTCCATGTGGGCAACATGCTCATGCGGGCCGCCGCGACGTACGACACGCTCCTCAAGACCGTGCTCGAAGGCGTGCAGAACGGCATCGACGCGGAGGCGGACTGCATCTTCGTCGGATTCGACCTGCAAGGCCGGGTGTCCGTGCTCGCCGACAACGGCAATGGCGCCAGCGAGGCCAAGTTCACCAAGGCGTTGCAGACCGTCGGCATGAGCCAGAAGACGCGCCAGCAGAACAAGCTGGGGCAGTTCGGGCTCGGACTGATCTCGCCGCTCGACAAGTGCGAAGCGTTCGAGTTCATCAGTCGGCCGGGCCCGCGCAGCCAGATCAGGGCGTGGACGTTCATGCAGCGGAACATCGAACGGAGCGTGTTCGCCCCCGAGATTCCCGTGCTCAAGCTGTCTTCCATGCCGAGTCTCGACCTGTTCGAAGACGAAGCGCGCAAACTGGGCAAGCAGTGGAACACCGTCGTTCGCATGCACAAGATCACGAACGACCGGGTGGTCAGCCGTCTGACGGTTGAGAAGCTGGCCGAGCAGATCAAGCAGCGTTTCGGTGACGCCATGGCGCTCAACAATACCGTTTGTCACATTTTCATCCGTGACGAGCAGGGGCAGTTGCGCCGCGGCCGGGTCGATCCGGTGGCATACAAGGGCGAGCGTATCGACGGTTCCCCGTTCGCGCTGACCGGCGATATCGTCGGCAAGGCGGGCAAGGTCACGATCGAGCTCTACCGCGCCGTCGAAAAGAACGGCAAGCGGCGGGGCGTGGTCAAGGTGTCGCAGGGCAAGGGCGCGATTTTCGGGTTGGCGCTGGGCAAGTTCATCGAACAGGCGAAAGCCGAGCTCAGCTACGACACCAAGGAGAGCTTCGAGGAACTCAACAGCGGGTACTTCGAGGGCGTCATCCGTGCCGAGAACCTGTCGCTGAATGATCGGCGGACGGAGTTCAAGCTCGACGACGAGTTCCTGGACCTGGTCATCGCCCTGGACAGCTGGTACGACACCGTCGGCCGGCAGTTCTACCAGGGCGAGAAGGACCGGACGCGCAACGAGCGCTACCGGGATCTGACTGCCAGGTCGCTGCGGGAAGTCCAGGCGATCCTGGAGAACAACCCGGACTTCGAGCGCTACGTCGACGGTATCCGCGAGAACGTTGGTACCGGCCTGATCGGGGACGGACACGGCGAAAAGCCGAGCACCGGCCTGGACGGCGACAAGACGACCCGTACGCGTGGCAAGGGGAACGGAGTGATCCGCGACCGCAAGCCGCCGACGAATCGTGACGGCAACGGTAAGACCCGGGACAGCGACGTCCCCTTCGGCCATGTCGACAAGTCCGGCAAGCACCGGGCGATGGTCAAGAACGACTCGGTCGGCCTGTGGGTCGAAGTCACCGAGTTCGAATTGAGCAACGACCTGTGGCGCTTCGACGCCGACACCGGCAAGCTGCTGTTCAACTGCAGCAACGACGTGTGGGCCGAGCTCGACGGCGCCAGCAGCGAGACGCGGCATTTGTACCACAACCAGTGGATCGTCCATTTGCAAAAATGGGTGATCACCAATGTGCTCTACATGCTGCAGCAACCCGAGGATCGCCGCGAGGCGGTCGCGGAGCTGAGCCGCAGCTCGTCATCGGCCAGGCTGTATGCCGACATGTGCATCAAGCCCAACCGGGCCGGCCTCAAGATTTGAGCGCGCGTAGAACCGTGTTCCGTCGGTAACGGAACGATACCCCCATGCAACGACGCATGGGGGTTTTCAATTTCAGTATCAAATTGACCATGAAGCAAGTAAAAGCTATAATAGCAACGATCTTGTTCTTCAAGAAGAGAAGTACCTACGAAAGGGCAACAGCCATGACAATCGATACCATCGGAAGCGCGACCAAAGCGGTCGAGGAGTTGCTGAAGCGTCATGTCGCGATCGAAGCCGACGGCGCGTTGGTGCCGTTCATCGTCGAGGAACTCGGCGGGCAGATCAGCTCGACGCTGGTGGCCGCCGCGCTCGAGGAACTGGCGCGCGACAAAAAGATCGAGCTCACGAAGACCAAGGGCAAATACAATTCCTTGGTATTCGTTGGCGACGGCGGCGCGTTCGACATGCGTGGCAACGATTCGCCGCCGAAGAGCAAACCGGCACGTGCCGTCACGACGGTCACCGACGACGAGGTCAAGCGCGCGTACGACGCGCTCTGTGATATCGCCGAAGAGTTCGGCGTCGTGCCGGTCACTTCCTGCACCGAGTATATCCGCGAGCAGCTGACGGTACCGAAGGGCCGGGCAGGCACGATCAACAAGCTGTTGTTCAATATCGGCCTGCGCGACTCGACCAAGCTGGGCGGCGGCAAGATGTCGCACAGGGTATCCAATTACCCCAAGCGCGCCAGTCTCGAAGAGATTTCGGATCTGCTCCGAAGGTATCGCGCTTCCGTGCGCAAACGGCATGCCGACAAAGCGACGGAAGGTGGCACTCCGGCACAGCTGGAGCTGCCCGACGATGGTTTCGCGGATGATTCGGATGTCGCCGCAAAAGTCATCGGCGCTTACGCCGAGTATGACGCGCAAACGCTCGGCATGGAAACGGCGATTGAGCCGCAGCCCGAGAAGGAGGTCGACGCCGAACCGGAGGAGGACCTCGAGCCGCGCGTCGAAACGGCCGACGACTCGCTGACGCCGAACGAGGCGGTGCTGTTCTATCTTCTGCTTGGCGTCGAAGAGGCGATCAGGGGAACGAACCTGACGGTACTGGCTGCGAAGATCCGTGCCCAGTTGCGACCCGACGTGCGTACGCGCCTGAACCATCTTCTCATCGAGATGATCAGGCCGGAGTAAGCGTCCGTCATCGCCCAATCCCCGCATCGAACGATGCGGGGATATTTTAATTTCTCTGGCCTACTGGAAATAACTTATGCTATTATTTCCAGTATGACAGCGATGATCGATCGAACGTTGACGCCACTGATCCGCTCGCACCTGGGGCGGGGCAGGGTAATCGTGCTGTACGGACCACGCCGCGTGGGCAAGACCACGGTAGCGCGGCAGCTGCTCGAAGAAGTGCCTAGGGAAGACAGGCTCTATTTGAACTGCGACGAGATGATAACCGCGGACGCCTTGAAGCCGACGAGCTTGGCAGCGCTGGAGCGCGTGATCGGCCAAGCCAAGCGGATCGTCATCGACGAAGCGCAGCGCGTGGAGAACATCGGCTTGACCCTGAAGCTGCTGATCGATTCGCACCCCGAACTCGACATCATCGCGACGGGCAGCTCGTCGTTCGACCTGGCGGGCAAGGTCAAAGAGCCGCTGACCGGCCGCGCCTACGAGTTCATGCTGACGCCGCTGTCGCTTGGAGAGATAAAGCGTTATTTTAATTACAACGACTTGCAACTGCAAACCTTGTTTCCGCGGCTGCTGCGCCTCGGTAGCTACCCAGGGATCGTGTTGACCGATGACGCCCGAGCCGACGAGGAAATCATTGCGCTAGCGAACAACTACGTGTACAAAGACAGCCTCGAGCTGGTCGAGCTACGCCAACGCCAACTGCTGCCGCGGTTGCTGCAGGCGCTGGCGCTGCAAATAGGGCAAGAGGTGTCGTACAACGAACTGGCAACGGGCTTCGGCGTGAAGGTCGAGACGATCGAGCGCTACATCACGCTGCTCGAGATGGCGTTCGTGGTGTACCGGCTGCCGGCGCTGACTGGTACCAAGCAGGGCATGCTCAGCAACCGCAAGCGCAAGGTGTATTTTTACGACCTTGGCATTCGAAACGCGTTGATCCAGTCGTTGCAGCCGCTCGACCTGCGTGCCGACACCGACGCCCTGTGGGAGAACTTTTGCATGAACGAGCGTGTGAAGTACTGGCAGGCCAAAGACCAGCGCGTGCAGCGCTACTACTGGCGGTCGCTCGGCAGCGAGCTCGATTTGATAGAGGCGAAAAACGGCGGGTACGAGGCGTACGACTTTAGTTACCAGGACAAAAAGCTTACGACGCCGAAATATTTCAGCGATACGTACCCGGGTGTCGAGGCGCGGCTCGTTCACGAAACGTCGCTGCTGCGCTGGCTCGACTGAACCGTGCGGTTTGACAGCCCCTTTGTATTCCGCTACTGTTTAAACAGAAAGCGAGAATGACAAGCATGCCTCCACAAGATACGACACCACCCGTGGCACCGACGCCGCCACCGGCACCAGAACCCCAACCGAAAAAGCCCGGCTTTTGGGCGAAACTGTTCGGCAAGAAGGAGACGCCCGCCCTTGTTCCGCCGCAGTCGTCCCATACTCCTGAGCCTCGCCTTGACGAGCCGGTCGGCGATTTGTCGCAGCCAGCCGCAGCGAACCCTGCCGCGCCCGTGGCGGCACCTGTTCAGCCTGTAGCACCGGTAGCGCCTCCGACCGATTCGCAGCCGGGCGCGGTCGAATCGTCAGTGACCGACGTGCACGACACTGACGGCAATGTCATATCGCCAAGTCTCGCGGTACCGGACAACCTGCAAAACCAATCCGTTGGCAAGAACCCGACGCTGCCCGTGGCACCGGATCCGCAGCAAGCGGTGCCACCGCAACCGCCGGCTTCTCAGGCCCCAGCGGCGCCACCGGTAGCGCCTCCGGTCCAACCGCAGCAACCACCGGTCGTTCCTCCGGCAGGACCGCAACCACCGCAGCCTCCGCAACAGTAGTCATTCGCAAAAAATCCAATACCCCGCAGCCGCGGGGTATTGACATTTTATACCGGTTATGCTAGTGTGAATGTATAACGCAATAAAAACAAAAACGCGCTAGGAACCACCACAACCATGAGCACAGAGCACGCACCAGCAACAGGCGAAACGACACATGAAACAATTGACTTCGAGCGTGCGCTCGGCCCGGCATGGGACAGCCTTCCCGAATCGGTCAAGGCACGTGCTCGCAACGCGTCGCCAACGAACGACGCCGAAATCTACAACGCGCTCAAAAAAGCCGCCGACCTTGACGCCGGTGCCGTTCCCGAAGTGACGCCAAGCGGCACGGGCGAGACCGTCAAAGCGCCACGCAAAAAACTGGGCATTCGCCGTTTGGTGCGCGGTGCTCTGGGACTGCCATTGGTTCCGTTCAAAGCCGTTCGCGCCGGCTACCGCTTGACCGAGCGCGCGACGACCGCGGCATACGGATGGCACTTCGATCGCAACAAGGCGTTCAAAGACAAGTACGATGCCATGACCGAGGAAGAAAAACAGGCGCATGTTGAAAAGATAGGTAAGTGGTCGGCACGCGGCGTCGTCGCGGCGCTCGGTGCCATGGGCATGTACACTGCCTACCGCGCTGCCGGACTCGACTCAATGATCGGTAGCACCGGTACGACTGCTCCTGAAGTTCCCGCCGAAGAGAGCGTGAATCCAAGCGTTGCTCCCGGTGCCAACCCGAACGCGGCACCCGGCGCCCAGGACGTCGCTGCTCCCGAAGTTCCTGCTGACCCTCCGCAGGACGAAGACGTCGTCTTGACTGGCAACCACTCGCCACGCGACCCGCAAGGTTCCGAAGATCTTAGCGACGAGAGCACGGCGAACCGCGCCCGTGGCATCGACGAGTATCCGTTCTCCGAAAGCTACAGCCGCCAACAAGAAACGACCTTCTTGAACGAGAACGGCCGCCACGGCAACGACTTCAACAACATTACCGGCGACAAGCTGTATAACAACCCAGGCGACAAAGACCAGTTCATCGGCTACACCGCGCTGCACGAGCAGTATTCGAAGAGCCCGAACGAGCTCGCGTCGCAGCTGCTCCATATCCAGCAAATCGAACTCGAAAAGGGCAACGACCTTGGCATTCTGCCGCAAGAATGGCAGCTACAGGCTGGCGAAAGCGAAGAAGCCTACATCGCGCGGCTTGGCGACACCTTGCATGCTGACCACGAAATTCACGACACGCTCACCGACATCACGCTGGCGTACATCAAGGAAAACGGCCAGCCGCTGAGCGACCTGACCGAGAATTATTCCGCCTTTTACATCGAAATCATCGACGGCAAGCCAGTCGTCAAGATCGACCCGTCCGTCGTGTCGGCCGATCCTACCGACAAGGTAATCATGCTGAGCGACACCAAGGGTATTCGCATTCCGTGTGGCCAGGGCATCGAACTCAAAGAAGACGAAATCATCGTGACGGAACAAGGCACCTCGTACTCGTACGCCGCTGAACAAACGCAGCGCGGCAGCACGCAGCCAACCGGCACCACGGCTACCCACCCAAGCGGCGGCAGCCATGGCGGCGGTAATACGCCAGGTGGCGGTGGCGGCGGTGGCAATCCTGGAAACCCAAGCAATCCTGGCGGTGGCGGCGGTGGTGGTGAACATCCTCCTACCGACCATGAAGGCAAGCCGTTTGACGGCCACGTGGACATGCCCGACGGCCTTGGCCCGAACGGTTTCATAGAGCAGACGCTTCCTCCGGAGGTGACTGGCAACGGCACGCAGTCTCCTAATCTGACGGGCAATGAATTGTCGGGTAGCGAGTCCGGTCTGCAAGATCAAACCGCGCAGTCGAACACTGACCAGCAGGTCAAGCAGCGCGAGAACGGCGCCGGCGACGACAACCGTACCGAAGCCGACAAGGCCGAAAAACAGGCGCAAAAGGAAGCCGAACGCGAACAGCGCGAAGCCGACAAGAAGGCCGAAAAAGCCGAACGGGAAGCTCGTGACGCCGAAAAGGAAGCCGAGGCCGTACGAAACGCGCAGGACGACATGGACAGCAGCGGCCGACCGAGGAACATACGCCAAACCGGCGGTATTAACGGCGCGAACGGCGGTAGCCCAAGCGGGGGCGCAAGCTCAGGCGGCGGCGAAAGCAGCGGATCAGGTAGCTCAGGCGGAAGCGAACAATAAAGGAAACCACAATGAAAACGCACCTTAACAACTTAGTCACCATCATCAAAACCTACGACCTCCGCGTCGTCGCTACCGGCCTGGTCCTGTCGCTGTTCGTCGGCGTTACTGCCTACGCCGGTGGCCCGACCCGACCGACGTATACCACGCAGAACCCTGCGGACCACGTAGTGTTCAATTCCATGACCAACAACCCGTTGCAGGGCGACGAGCGCAACTTCGTGCTCATCCGCGAAGCGGGCGTCGGCACCTACAAGAACGACATCGCGCTGCAACCTGGCAAGGAATACGAGGTCTATTCGTACTACCACAACAATGCCAAGTCCAGCCTAAACACCGGCGCGGGCACGGGTATCGCCCGGAACGTCCGCATGAGCGTGCAGATGCCATCGGCGGTCACTCCTGGCGAACGGGGTATCATCAGTGCCTCGATCACGGCAAGTAACGCCAACCCGCAACGAGTATGGGACGAAGCGTACGTCACCACGTCGAGCGCCGTTTCTCTCCGTTACGTGCAGTCATCGGCTCGCATTTATAACAACGGCGCGATTAATAACAGTATCCTTTCGACCTCGCTGTTCAGTAGCGAAGGCACCCTCCTGGGCTTCAACGAACTGAACGGTATCGTTCCAGGCTGCGCCGACTACGCCGGTTACGTGATTTACCGGTTCAAGACCGATCAGCCAGCGTTTACCGCAGCCAAGCAAGTCGCGAACGGCGGCAAGAACAATTGGTCGGAAAACGTAAAGGCCGACCCTGGCGCGACCGTCGACTACAAGATCACTTACAAGAACACCGGTACGACCGATCAGAACGACGTGACCATAAAGGACGTGTTGCCAAACGGCCAGACCTACGTACCTGGTAGCACTCGCCTGACCAACGCCACCAACCCGAATGGCCTCAAGGTGAGCGACAACGTCGTCGGCGCCGGCATTAACATCGGCAACTACGGCCCTGGCGCTACCGCTACCGTGACCTTCAGCGCCAAGCTGGCAGGTACCGACAAGCTCGCATGTTCGCCAATGCGCAACACCGTGTCGGTCATTACCGGCAACGGCACCAAGACCGACGACGCGACCGTGACTCCAAACAAGAACGACTGTACGGTAACGGAACTGCCAACTACCGGTCCGGTGGAAGTCATCGCTGGCTTGGTGGGCATCGCCGCCATCACCGTCGGTATCGTGTACTACCTCAAGAGCCGCAAGGACCTTGAAGACGCGCTGCACAGCGCTCAGTCACACCCGTCGATGACGAAGACCGAAACTAAGATCGAAGAGCCTCGCGGCCACTAAGCCGACAACTAAAAAACGACCCCTCCTGCGAGGGGCTGTTTTTTATTCTTTGGCTTTTTGCTGCTTGGACAAGTAGTCGATTTCTTTGATGACGTCCAGGAGGGCTTCGGCGCGGCGGGCTTCGTCGCTGATAAGCTTGGCGGCCTCGTGGGCAGGGCCGATGAGCGCGGGGTCATCGGTTGAGCGGATGAGCAGCAGGTAGGTGTCGAACTTTTCCTCTGGTGAGACGCTGAGCTTGTCGACCAGCGGGCGGAGTTCCTGCAAGGCGTCGCTTTTGATAGCGTCGAGTTCGCTGTTGCCGGTGCTGGCCGGCGCGTCGGGGTCGATGGCGAGCGCGGTTGGCTGAGGGGCGGCCGGAGCGGCAAAGGGTTGGTCCGGTTCTGCTAGGAAGGCAGGGATGTCGTCGCTCTTTGGCTCGTCTGCTACGGGGCTGGCTGCAGCAGGAGCATCGCTCGGCGGCGTTACCGGCGCGGCTCCGGCCGGGGGAGCGATAGGCGAGCCAGGCAGGATGACTGGCGCGGTGCCGGGAGCAGGGGCTGCGTCGACCGGTTCGGCGAACAAGTAGCCCTTGTTGGACGAATCGTCAGGGGCGCCTGATTTTTGCGCGTCAAGTTCGGCCGCCACGCTGTCGAGCGCCTTCGCCAAATCGTGTTCGTCGTTATTCGTCGTATCCATGCCCACCCCTAGTGCTGTTTATGCTTAATCTACCAAAGAGTGTATCATAGGGGGAGGAAAACTCGCAACAGGAGGGGACAATGCTCGACGACGCCAACGTAATCAAACAACGTGACCCAGGGGACGCGCTTGCCGTGGCTGCCGCCGAGTGGCAACAGTTGCAGCTTGTTACCGAGGTGCTCGACGGCGATCACGACGGCCGTTCGGTGAACAAGGTGGTCGTGGCGGGCATGGGCGGCAGCGCGCTGGCAGCGCTGCTTGCCAAGGCATGGCTGGAGCAGCAGCTCAGCATTCCGTTCGAAGTGGTGCGCGAGTACGAATTGCCAACCTACGTGGACGAAGCGACGTTGGTGATCTGCAGCAGTTATTCGGGCAATACCGAGGAAACCCTGGCAACGCTGGAGCAGGCCAAGGGGCTTGGCGCGCAGGTAAGCGTGATCGCGGCCGGCGGCAAGCTGATCGAGCAGGCGGCCGCCGAGGCGATCGCCCGCGTGCAGATTCCGGCGGGCTTGCAGCCGCGCATGGCGGTCCTGTTCAACTTGAAAGCGCTGGCGGCGTTGCTCGGCCACTTCGGGATCATCGGGCAGGACTTGCAGCATGAGGTAGCGGCGCATGCCGAGTGGCTGCGCGACGAAACGGACCAGTGGCTGCCAGCGGTGACCACGGACAAGAACCAGGCCAAGCAGCTGGCGCTTTTGGCGGTTGGCAAGACGGGCGTGTTTTACGGTGGCCGGCTGACCGGACCGGTAGCGTACAAGTGGCACATCAGCTGGAACGAAAACGCCAAGAACGTGTCGTGGTGGAACGTGTACCCCGAAACCAACCATAACGAATTCATCGGGTGGGCCTCGCACCCGGTCGAAAAGCCGTTCGCGGTGTTCGATCTCAAGAGTTCGTTCGAGCACCCGCGCATTTTGAAACGGTTCGAGGTGACCGACAAACTATTAAGTGGCAAGCGACCCAAAGCGACGCCAATCCTGCTGCAGGGCGACACGCCGCTGGCGCAGCTGCTGTGGGGCTCTATTTTGGCGGACTTCGTCAGCATTTATTTGGCGATTTTGAACGGGGTCGATCCGACGCCGGTAGAGTTGGTGGAGAAGTTTAAGGCGGAGATGGTGAAGTAGGATACTCTGTTCTTCCAGCTGGAAGAACCAACAGCTTTCCTTTTGTATCGACAAAAGGAAGCGAAAAGCTCGTGACTGCCTCGTTCCACCGGGCGGTTCTCTCATGAAATAGCGGTCGCTCGAGAACGCAAGCGGTCCAGAATGTATATTCTAGTTACGGATTCTGGACATACTCTCGCGAACTATTCCGCTATCTCATGTTCGTCCCGCTCGGGTCACTGCGGATGTCACGGGGATATTGATTATTTTACGCGGTAGAGCCGCGGACAATTGAAAAACCGCCAGGAGTCGTGAGACTCCGTGGCGGTACGCCCGATTGGGTTACACGGTGGACGTGGCGGGCTTTGCGGCTTCGAGCGCTGCCTCGAGGGCTTCCTTGAGGCCCGTGACGGGGCTGCGCTGGTGCTCGGAGAAGTCGATGCAGTAGTTGCCACCCGTACCGATCGCTGCCGGATCGTCGTCGGCGTCCATGCGAACGCGGATGTTTTCCAGGCTGACCCATACCCGCCGTTTGCCGTTGAGGTTCACCCGGCTGCGACCGCAGTACAAGTGTACCGTGAAGCGCTCGTGCGTCGTCTGCCACAGCAGCTCGTAGCCTTCGAGCTTTTCTTCGTTGGCCGCTTCTTTCCGGACGTGGTGCGGTGCCGGGTACTCGCCAAGGAACGAGAGCGCGATTTCGATCGCGTCGACGCGGTTCATACGTTTTCCCTTCGAACGGTTCCCGCTTCTTTGCAAGGAACATAAAGATTATTATACCATGTAAATAATCTGTCGTCACCATAGCCTCGCTGCCCATACTTATGATTTCTTGGATTGAACTTCCATACTTTGAGCGACCAAAGTACCAAAGTCGTTTCTTTTTGTATCGACAAAAAGAACCAAAAAACTCGTCTCTACCCATGACTTCGCCGTGTCATCCTCAAACAAATGGATGGTTACTCGAGAACGCAAGCGGTCGATTATATTTATTTTAGGTACTTATAATCGACTGACTCTCGTAAATTATTCCATCCATATGTTCGAGTCTGTCTCGGGAAGCTATGGACGAGACGGGGCTGATTAATCGTATACGCAGTAAAACTGCGGATTTTGCAGCATACTAATGATATTGGCGCAGCGCCTCAATAGGATCCTTGCGGGCGGCGCGCAGGGCAGGGTAAAGCCCGAATACCAGCCCGACGACGAGCGAGGTGCCGACGGTGGCCAGCGCGATTTGCCAGCTGAACAGCGGGTCGAAGGTCAGGAACAATCGTGCCACCACGAACGCCAGCAGGTAGCCGGCAACGTAACCGAGCGCGCCGCCAGCCAGGCTCATGACCAGCGATTCGATAAGGAACTGCCAGGTGATGTGCGCGTTCGAAGCGCCAAGTGCCTTGCGAATGCCGATTTCGCGGGTGCGCTCGCTGACGCCCACGAGCATGATGTTCATGATGCCGATGCCACCGACGACCAGCGAAATCGCGGCGACCGTGGTGAGCGTGGCGGCGACGGCCGAGAACAGTTCGTTCGACGGGTCGGCAAGCGTGTCGCCCGACAGCAGCAAGTAGTCTTTTTCGGCGTTGTGGTTGACGGCCAGTACCTTGTCGGCTTCGCGGATCACGCCGTCGAGGTTCTTGGCGTCGTTGGCCTTGATGTTGATCTGCTGGATCTGAGCGGTTCCGTTGTTGAACGCTTTGCCGCTTTCCAGGCTGATAATCGCCGCACGGTCAAAATCGATGTTGTTGTAGTTGATCGGGTTGTTCAAATGGTCGAGGATACCGATGACGGTGTAGGTGGTGCCGTGCGTGCGGAACGTGCGGCCGATGGACTGCTCGGTGCCGAACAGGTTGACCGACAACTGCGCGCCGATCACGGCGGTGTCCTTGTTGGTGACGCTGTCGATGAATTGGCCTTCACCCATAGGGATGTTGCTGATTTTAGCCAGGTTCGGCGTGGTGGCGACCAGCGAGACGTCCTCGACCGAGCGGTCGCCCGCCGACACGCCGCCGCCGAGCATCATGATAGGCGCTACGGCTGCTACGTTCGGCAGGTTGGCGATGTCGTGCATGTCCTGCTCGCTCAGGCTGCTCGTTGCCTGCACGCCGGCAAGCGAGGTGGTGATGTTGCGCAGCTGCGTGCCGTCGCCGGGCGCCTTGGGGCGGACTACCGCTATGCTGCCGCCGAGCTCGCTGACTTGGTCGGTGATGATTTTGGCCGCGCCACCGCTGAGCGATAGGATGACCGTAATGCTGGCGATGCCGATCGTCACGCCAAGCACGGTCAAACCGGTGCGCATGCGGTTGCCGCGGAGCGATTCGAGCGCGCCGCCGATGTGGTTGCCAATGAGCAAGCGCATCTATTTGCGCCTCCGGCTCATAAGACAAACCTGGCGGTTTTTCTCATCGCGCAGCGTCGCGGAGTAAATCCGCCGACTCTGGCTGCTCTTTTCCCTTGGGAAAATGATCATTTTTTACTCCCTTTTCGTGATTTGCCGAGCGGGCGCTTTTTGAAGTGCTTTTTCAATTCCTTCTTGGGCGCTTCGGCGGCGGTGTTGGAATCCAGGCGGCGCTTTGGTGCCGACTCGGGCTTGGCGATGTCGCGCAGTTTGGTGTCGCTGTCGATCCGGCCGTCGAGCATGCGGATAACGCGGCTGGCGTAGCTGGTGAGGTCGGGGTTGTGCGTGACCATGATGATAGTGTTACCGCGGGCGTGGATGTCGGCCAGTTCTTCCATGATCACATGGCTGGAGCGGCTGTCTAGGTTGCCGGTCGGTTCGTCTGCCAGTACGATCGACGGATCGTTCACCAGGGCGCGGGCGATAGCGACGCGCTGCGTTTGGCCGCCGCTGAGCTGCCATGGCATGTAGTATTCGCGCTCGCTCAAATGGAACGTGCTGAGCATTTTGCTAGCTGCCTTAAGACGTTTGGTTTTGTTCATGCCTTTGTAAGTGAGGGGCAGGGCGACGTTGTCGATGACGTTCAGGCGCGGTACCAGGTTAAAGTTTTGGAACACGAACCCGACTTGCTGGCTGCGGATGGCTGCCCGGCGTCCGCCGCCAAGGGTCTCGACGTCACGGCCGTCAAGGTAGTACTCGCCGTCATCGGCGCGGTCGAGCAGGCCAAGAATATTGAGCAACGTGGTCTTGCCGCAGCCGCTCGGCCCCATGATCGCGATGAACTCACCCTTTTCGATGGTTAGGTCAACGGCATCGAGCACCGTGTGTTCGGCATCACCAATACCATACCTTTTTGTCAGGCCATGCAAAGCTATCACAGGTGGTGTGGTGGTCGCCTTCATTCCTTCTATTATAGATAGAAGTTTGACGGATACGCAACAGTCTGTGGGGTGTTTTGTACAACTTACGCGCAGGCGTCGTGACCTGAAGTTATGAATAGCAATACCGTTATGGTAGAGTACTGTTCATGAATACGCATGCAAACAAGACTGATAAAGTCCTGTATTTCGTAGCAGTTCTGGTGTGTGTAGCGGCAATCGTATCGTTTGTAGTTGGCTTCGTCGTGACGTCAATTGAAGTTTCTCGCATACCAGATGTACCGGATAATCAATCGTGGCGAGGAATGGCAAGCATTGGGTATATGACAACATATACCTCAAGCGGCATTATTGGGTTCCTTGCTGTGCTATACATGCTATGGTACGGCAAAAAGTATTCAATGAAGGGGTATGGCAAGGTGCTTAATACCGTACTTGTGAGTGTCATACTGGCAATGATAATCGCGCCCATAGTATACGTATTAATTAGTGGCCTCATTTCTATTACTTGATATACTGATTGAGATACGGAGAGGTGTCCGAGTGGTTGGCGCAGCGCAGCGAAATTGTCTGAATGTTTACATTCAAGACAACGAGCAAGCGGAGGAGCGGAACGAAGTGGAGCGATAGGAGCACGCTGAATCGGTCTTTGCGCAACCTGTTACAATAAATGAATATCCGGAGAGGTGTCCGAGTGGTTGAAGGAGCACGCTTGGAAAGCGTGTGTGCGGCAACGTACCGCAGGTTCGAATCCTGTTCTCTCCGCCAAAATAAATAACGTCCATTTGGGCGTTATTTATTTTGCGAACAGTATTTGAACCTGCGGGCGCCAGGAACTGGCGCGACCGTGAGTTCGGCGCAGCGCAGCGAAGTCGTCTGAAAGCTCGCTTTTAAGACGACGAGCAAGCGGAGGAGCGGAACAAAGTGGAGCGATATCCTGTTCTCGTATCTGCGCGTATAATCAAACCCATGCATATAGACCATCACCTTCAGCAAGCAGCCCTGCGCCAGTTGGCAGCGAGCGACGCGCCGGTCCGGTACGGCGACTTGAAGCAGGGCGACATCGAAAGCAGCCTGTTCAGTTACCACCTGAACAAATTGCTTGATCGAGGAATGGTCGAAAAAACAGACGATGGGTACGTACTGACACGGGACGGTGCCCGGTGGCTGAACGACAACGGATTCGGCATGACCGCCGACGATGCGCCGCGCGTGTTCGTGGCGTTGGTGATGCAAAACGACGCCGGCGACTATTTGGTCGGGCAACGCACTGGCCAGTTCCACGAAACGATCAACGACTACATAGTGCCATCCGCTACGTACTCGAACGGCAGTGATTTGCCTGAACAAATAAACGCTGCGATCGCGTCGTTTGTTCCCGCTGACGCCCTGAAGGAGCGTGCCGATCACGGGTTCGTGCAAATAAAAGCAACGTACAGCGACAGTGCCGTCGTGCGCGCGTTGTTCAGCGTCACCTTCTGCAAAACGAGTGATTTCGAACCGTTGCAGCCGTATTCATCGAGTAGGTATGAGTGGCTGAGTCTCGACGCCATCGAAAAGATCGACCATCCGTCCGCGTTGATTCTGAGGGATATTATTCGCTACGTGCATCGTGGCGACAGCGTTCGCGAACCGATCGTCATTGCCGGGTAAAAATTGTTTTACTGACTTTGCGCGCACATGCTGCGACAATCGTCTCTGGCAAAGGAGATGAAAGCATGACAAAACCATACCATGGCGAAGAACTGGTTCAGGCGGCATCGGCTTTGGCCGAGCGGCTCCACGAAGGGCAAGAGCATTTCTTTGGTGACGGTTCGTACTATGACATGCATGTGCATCCGGTTGCGACGATCGTCCGTCGATTAGGGTATGGAGCTGCATATATTGCGGCGGCATATTTGCACGACTCGATCGAAGACACTGGCGTGACGTATGACGGCCTGCTGCGAGAAGGCATGCCGCCCAAGGTGGCGTGGGCGGTCGGGCTGATGGCGAAACGCGACGGGCAAACGCACGAGGACTATCTGGACCGCGTTTTGGCCAGCCATTTGTCGATAGTTGGCAAGTTCGCGGACTCGTCGTTCAACTATTCATGGACCATGCTGAACTCGCCGGGTATCAGTGACCGCGACTTCCGTGACTGGGGGCTGGAGTACGCGCACAACATCGCGGTACTTCGCCCCCGACTGCCGGCGCCGCAGGCGTAACCCGCGCCTGAGCCGGCGACCCCGTACCATTCGTGGTGCGGGGTTTTCATATGACCTGCTATTATCAGTACATAAGCATTTCAGGGAGTCATATGTCCGAACAGCCAGCGAACCATGAGGTTTTGAAAGAACGGCCAGTTATCGTGGTCGACATAGACGGCGTTATTTTCGATACGCCTACGCAGGCCGTGCGCAAATGGAACGCTGCCCATGGTACCGAGTATTCCACGGCCGATATTTACGACCATCATGCCGTGCACGACAAAGCGAAGTTTCGGAACTACCACGACGATGGCAAGTACGCCGACGACAGGGGCAGGTTTGACGACGGTTTTTATGACGCGCAGACGGATGTAGAGGGATACGTGCTCCTACCTGGAGCCAAAGAAATGCTCTGGCGGCTCAAGCGCGAATTCGGCGCCGAAATAAAAGCGCTGACAGCCCGTAATCCTGACAACCTACGCGGAGTAACGGAGCGTGCGCTGAGCGAGCACGTGGGACTCGGCTATGACGACGAGCACTTGATCGACGAGCTGCATTTTTCGGGCGATCCTGATTTTGGCGGGGCAAAAGAAAAAGGGGAGATCTTGGTTGAACTGAGCGCGGACGCCATGGTCGAAGACGCGGTCAAAAACGCGGTCAGTTCCGAAAAATTCGGCATTTCGGCCGTGGTGCTCGCTCAGGACTACAACGAGAAAGGCCACGAGTGGCCGCCCGAAAAGCGGGCTGTCGATTGGAACCATGTGTACGAACTGATCGTGACGATTCTGGAGGCTAAGGGCTACAAACGCGTCCTCGCAAACGCATAGCAGACCATCAGCGGTACCATGCCTGCTACAATACGAGTATGGATGAACTCTTTGAGCAAGTACCTCGATTTTCGGGCGTAAAGTGCCTGCTGTTCATCGGCGACGCCATTCTTGCGTACCGCAGGGATACGAATACCAAAAAGTATCCGCTGATGATCGACCTGCCAGGCGGTGGCGCCGAGGAGGGCGAGACGCCGTTTATGACGCTTTGCCGCGAGACCATGGAAGAATTCGGGCTCACGCTGGAGCCTGAACATATAGTCTATGCGAAAAAGAACGACAGCGTCGATATGCCGGGTACGGTGACGTTTTTCGTCGTTGTGAAACTGCCGCAAGAGGCCGAACGCGATATCGTGTTCGGGGATGAAGGGCTTGAATGGATGCTGCTGAGCGAAGAAGAATTCTTTGCAAGAGAAGACGGCATTGCCTGGCTGCAAAAACGAGCCGTCGAAGCGATGAACGCTATTAGTACTCGTTGACCGTTAGGAACAGCTCCCAGTAACCATCGCCGCCGAAGGAATAGTCCAGTAGATATCGGTACTCGTTCACGGTCTTTGAGGCGTTGCAAATGGCGCCTTCACCCGTCAGGCAATCGGCATCATCGATCGTCATAGGTTCGCCGTCAACGACCGCGAGCTTGGCGAGGTCGTCCGCCGTTTGGGTGAGGCCGACCTGTGCCCGCCAATGCCGGGTTACCTGCGGGCATAGCATGTCGATGCATAGAACGCTGGGGCCAGTTGTCCTTTCGAACGTGACTTCCCAGGAATCGCCCGGGTCGAACTTGGCGGCCGCGTTTTCTATGTTTTGCACTCGTAGCGGGTTCACGACGAAGAAAACGGCACCGAGGATAATGACGAAGAGGGCTACTATCGTCAGGGCGATGATGCGATTGTTCCTTTTTTGAATGTCGGTAGTCATGCCAGCAGTATACACTTATGCTTGGATTCGCGGAACTTGGGCGGTCATGCTGGTATAGTAGGAGCAGTGAACAAATTCCGTACTCGAATTGGAAAACTGGAGGTCATTGCCTTCGTGACCGGCTTTGCCTTGATGGCATTCGAGCTTGCCGGCGCGCGCGTGTTGGCGCCGGGAATTGGCAGCTCTACGTACGTGTGGACCAGCGTGATC
>JALRBE010000018.1 GCA_023262335.1 Candidatus Saccharimonadia bacterium
CGAGCGCGAGTGACAGCCCGTAGTCGTTTTTTTCTTCGATCGACGTCAAGCCCATCTTGCGCGCCGTTTCGACCGTCTTGCTCACGCCGACTTGCTGCATGACCTTGATAGCCGGAATGTTCAACGACCAGTCAAGCGCGTTACGTACCGTCACGTCCCCTCGGAACTTGCGATCGGCATTTTGCGGTTTATAGCCTCCGCCGAAATCAGTCAGCTCGTCTTTCAGAACGGTAGCAGGAGTAATCGTTCCGTCCGCCAGGGCTTGAGCGTAGTAAATCGGCTTGAAGCTTGAGCCAGGCTGCCGTAGGGACGTCGCGACGTTCACCTTGCCGAACTTCTCGTCGGTCCAGTTGTGGCTGCCGACAAGTCCTCGTACTTCACCGGTCGAAGGATCGATTGCCACCGCTGCCGCGTTCGAGCCGCCGTTCCGAGTGATCGTCGGCATGTTCGCCGTGATCGCGGACTGCAACTGGCCCTGCACGTTCGCGTCAAGCGTCGTCATGACCTGATAACCACTACGCGCGACGGTTTCTTCGCCGTACTTTTCATACAACTCGTCGAGCACCATCTCGGCATAATGCGGCGCTATGCTGTCGCGGAACGGGGATTGCGGCGGTTGGTAGGCGAGCGGTTGCGCGATTGCCGCCTCTTTTTCTGCCTCGGTTATGTACCCGTTCGTCACCATCCTTCCGAGTACCGTCGCTTGCCGTTCCTTGGCATACTCGGGATTGCCGCTCACCGGAGAATAAATGCTCGGCGCGGGCAACAGGCCGACGAGCATCGCCGACTGCGCCAAATCAAGCTTGTCAGGTGTCGTGCCAAAATACGCCTTCGCCGCGTCTTCTATGCCAAACGCGTTCTCTCCGAAGTACACTGAGTTGAGATACATCTCAAGAATCTGGTCCTTGCTGTACTTGTTCTCTATGGCAACCGCAATGGAAAACGCCTGGTACTGTCTCAGCCAGCTGCGGTTGCTCGATAGTACGGTAATCTTCGCCAGCTGCTGCGTGATGGTCGAGCCGCCAAAGCTGCCGCCTCCGTTGGCAACATAGCCGTACACGGCGCGCAGCGTGCTGAACACCGAAAATCCGCTGTGCTTGTAAAAGTCCTTGTCTTCGCTCGCGATCAGCGCATCCTTCATCGGTTTCGAAATTTGAGAAAGCGACAGCAACTCATGATGCTCAGCCCTGCCGCTGCTGTACACTTCGGTCTTGCCGTCGTTCGCGTAGAGCACTACGCCCGTGTTATTGCGGTTCATCAACCGGTCTTGATCGGAAATGTCTTTCGCGAAGTAAAAGTAGGTCGCAAGCGGAAGAATGATCAAAAATGCCAGAATAGGCCCGCCGACCACGAGAATTCGCTTCTTCCAGCTTAGCTTACGCCACCATCTGAATCTGTGCTTCACGTGGCGCTTGACCTGCTGGCCAGCGCCGACACGCCGGGTATATTTTCCTTGACGTCGCATTTGTCTTATTATACCAAATATTCTGGCACGAACCTTATAACCGTAAACGGTTCGCTACTTTTTCGCGCTCTCTCCCTCGATCGAAACATGAGGAAGAATGCGGTCCAGCCATTTCGGCAGCCACCATGCCGCCTTGTCGAGCAAGGCCATCACCGCAGGCACCAGCGTCAAGCGCACGATGAACGCGTCCACGAATATGCCGAACGCAAGCGCGAAACCAATCGTTTGTATGGTCGCATCATGGTTCCCGACGAAGCCCGCGAAAATGGCGACCATGATGAACGCTGCCGCAACGACGACCTTACTGGCATGAGCGAACCCGCGCCGCACCGATCGCTTGGCGTCACCCGTTTCACGGTATGCTTCGTGCATGCTGGTCACCAAGAAGAACTCGTAATCCATCGCCAGTCCGAACATGATGCCAATGGTGATAATCGGCAAGAAGCTGATAATCGGTCCGGGCGCGTCGGCGATACCGAGCCACCCCCACTGGAACACAGCCACGATGGCGCCGAACATGGCGAGTACCGACAACAGAAAACCGATTGTCGCCTTGAGCGGCACGAGAACGGACCGGAAAGCAACGACAAGGATCACGAAGGACAAGCCTATGACGACCGCCAGATATACAGGTAACGCGTCAGCGAGCTTGGTATCGACATCGATCTGCAGCGCGGTCGATCCGGTCACGCTGAGCGTCACGTCATCGTTCCCTGCAAGCTCGTTTTTGTTCGTGGGGTCGCGCAAAAAGTTGATAAGTTCGATTGTCTTTTGATCCGAAGGACCGAAATCAGGAATGACCTGCACCAGGCCCGACGTGCCGTCATCGGTCGCGACGGCAGGCAATGCCGTTTTGACACCGTCCGTCTTGGCGATTTTATCGGCAACGTTCTTTAGTTGGACAAGTTTCGCGTACTGCTCGACTGACTGCTCGACCGCAGCGAGACCAGCTGCTTTCTGCGCTTCGCCCTGTTGCTGCGCGGCCGCGATTTCGGCTTGCAGCGCCATCATTTGTTCCGGCGTCTGTACCTGTGCGGCCTTCTGTGCAAAGACGGCCTGTTGCTGGGCGGTCGCGGTCACTACCTGCTGGTCGAACTGCGCCATGCCCTGCGCACGAACCGCCGCTTTGTCCGCGTCGCTCACTTCAGGCAGGCCGTCGACGACGACGATAAGCGGCGCGTTAAATCCTGCGCCGAAACCTTTGGCAAGCAAATCGTAGGCGCGGCGTTGCGTTGAATCCTGCGCCGCGTATTCGTCGGTTGGAAGGCCGAGTCGCAAGTCCTTCGCCGGCAAGGCCATCAGCCCGATCGCCAGTACGCCAACTGCTAGCACGACGGCAGGGAACTTGGTAATAAGAACGCCCCAGCGGTACCAGAACGTCGTACGCTTGGCGTGATGGTTCTCATGCGCGCCCTTCTTTTGCGCGCGAACGATCGCTTGGCGTTCCCGTCGCGAGAATCCCCATTTGCCAACGAGCCGCAGCAACGATGGCACGAGAGTGATGGCGACGAGCGCCGCGATGGCAATTGCTGCCGCTGCCGTCAGACCCATCGTCGTCATGAACGGTATCTGCACGACGCTCAGCGCGGCGAGCGCGATAATGACAGTCAAAGCGGCGAACACCACCGCGTTGCCTGCAGTACCGATCGCTTTCGCGGCGGCATCGGCAAAAGAGAATCCTTCGTGGACGTACGTGCGGTACCTGTTAATGATGAACAGCGAATAATCAATGCCGACGGCAAGGCCAAGCATGATAGCGAGCACCGGAGTGGTCGAACCTATCTCCATGACCTGGCTGAGCGAAAACAATCCTGCCATGCTGACGCCGACGGCGACAAGCGCGGTCAATAGCGGCATGCCAGCGGCGATGAGCGACCCAAGTGTCACGGCAAGCACCACCAGGGCTATGACAAGCCCGACTATTTCGCCCGCGCCGATGAACTCGCTTGGCGCTCGCTGGACTATGTCACCGCCCATTTCAACCTGAAGCCCGCCCGTGCGCGCGTCTTCGACCACAGTGCCAACGGCGTCGATGAGTCCGTCGGACACGTTGCCGGTGCCGCTCTTCAGCTGGAGCTGCGTGTACGCGATCGTCTTGTCCTTGGAAATCGCCGTTACGTTCGTGAACGGGTCAACGGCTTGCGATACACCGTCGATTTTCGAAAGCTTGTCGGTACTGGCAACTATCGCCTGCTTGTATTCGTCGATTGTTTTGCCTTCGGGCGCTGCGAAGACGACGCGTGCGGACCCTGCGCCGGCATCCGGGAACAACTCGCCCATGCGGTCAAGCGCTTTTTGCGCCTCCGTACCAGGAATCGAAATGGACGACGACGTCGGTTTTATGAACTGGCTTGCCGTTATGCCAAGTACCGCCAGCGTCACGAGCCAAATGCTTATGACCAGAAACGGCCGTTTGAATGAAAAGATTCCGAGTCGATGAAGAAAATTACCCATATGCACCCAGTATAGCGTCAAACGGCGCGCCGTACCATCGCTAGACGCGCCGCGACATCATGAAATGAGTGATCGCCGCCGCCAAAGCGTCGGCGCAGTCGTCCGGCTTCGGTACTTCCGTCAAGCCGAGCTGGATACGGACCATTTCTTGCACTTGCTTCTTGTCCGCCTTGCCATAGCCGGTCAGCGTCTGTTTTATTTGCTGCGGCGTGTATTCCGCGATTGGCAAACGCGCCCTCCTGCCAGTCAGCATCGCGACGCCACGGGCCTGCGCCACGCTGATCGCCGTCGTCACGTTCTGCGAAAAGAACAGTTTTTCTATCGACATGACCTCGGGTTTGGTCTCCGCGATGATTTCGGTCAGACCGTCAAATATCTCTTCCAACCGTTCATCTATGGGCGTATGGGCGGGCGTCGTTATGACACCCCCCGTTACGAGACGTGTTTTGTTTTTCGTGACGTCAACCACGCCAAAGCCTAGTATGCCCGTCCCCGGGTCTATGCCGATGATTCTCATATATAAAGTATACCGTACTTGACTTTTCATATTTTTTATGCTAAAATGTATTTATGGTATGCATGTAGATTCGCTGCATGTCGACAACCCGAAAGGTGATACCACGTGAGCACAGACAACTCAGCAGGCAAGCCAGTCACGGTCGACATGGCCCTGCAATGCCTGACACCCAGCACCATCGAGACATTGCGCTACCTGGCCGACAAGCCAGACAACATCACTACGGCAACGCTGTCGCGGCTTCCTCTCGGTTCGCGCACCGCCGTGCGCGAGTTGGGAATCACGACGGAAGCCAATGAGCTGACGACGCTTGGGCACGATGTCATCGCGGCCATCGTCAAGCAGTGACAACTCATTGCGCCGCGCCCTACCACCAGGTAGAGCGCGGCGCTTTTCTTTTGCTTTAGTAGCCGCTGAATTCGTCGACTTTCACGTTTTTTACGCCCATTGCCTTGACGATCTTGCGGGTCGCCGCCACCATTGCCGGCGCGCCCGAAACGTACACCGTCGGGTTCGTCGAAACGTCAATGAGTCCGCCGAGTACGTCCGCGTCGAGGCGTCCTTTCACGTACTTCCAGTCAGAGTCGGGCAGGACGCCGTCATCCGGCGACACTACCGTCACGTCCGCCGCATGATGCGCGAGTTGTTGCGCGAACGCGATGTCGTCCGTGTTGGCGACCGCATAAATGATTGTTAACGGCCTGTTCGATGACATGGCATAACTCACGAACGGCGTGATACCAATGCCTCCGGCAATACAAACGACGGGCACGTCTTTGTCGGCTGGCAGCACGAAATCACCGGCAATCCGCGTCGCGTGCAGCGTCGTTCCGGGCTTCATGTTCATAAGCACCCGTTTGAAACTGCTTGGTCTCGTCGGTATCCTGGTTCCGAAGCTTATTTGGTCGTCGCCCGGGCTACCGACGATACTGAAAACCCGGCGGTGTCCACGACTATCGGCGTTTTCGTGAACCAAAGTCACTTCAGCGTACTGGCCCGGCTCGAACGTCAATCCGTTCGTATCGAACGTGAAATCATAGGCGGTCTCGCCCATTTGCTTCTTGCCGACGAATCGGAGTTTGACCGCGCGCCGTTGGCCAAACCACCAGGCGACCGCATTGCCGATCACGAGCGCCAGCGCGGGCGTCATCGTCAGGCGGCCATACTGCAGCGGCAACGTCATAAGCAAGCCGACCGTCGCCGCGACCGCGTACTGCTGAGCGAGCCGCGGCGGCAACGTGAGCGGTTCCGTCAGCATGATGGCGCCGACGAAAAGCAGCGGCCAGGAAACGAGCGTCGTGACGGGATCGGTGCCCTGCACGAACAGCGACACGGCGGCGACGACCACGAAAAGCAGCGACACGAACTGCTTTTTCGTTCGGCGCATGATGAGGAATCCGGCAACGAGGGTCGCTGGTATCATGGCAGGCGTCGCCACCCACCAACCGGCATACGCCAGGCCGCCAACGCTCGCGATGACGACCGCGATCGCGGCCGGGTTGAAAACGTGCCGTCCGCGAGGAGCGATCACGTACTTCGATGCCATCGCGATCACGGCAACGAGCGCGAGCTTCGCGAATCCAAGCGCGTCATCCGGCGGAACGAACAGAAACGACAAAATCAGTCCCGTGATCCATGCCGACTCGCTGTGCGGCCGAATGCTGAACAGCCAACCGAACAGGCGGTTCGACCCGTACGAAACACTTCCAAGAACGGCTACCGATACCAGATACTGCCATGGAACGATTTCGATCGTACCTGCGAACATCAGTACTAACGCGACCGCGGCAAGAACAAGCAAGCTGAACAATACGAGCCTATACATCGTTATGCGACCAAGACGCTCATCGAGCCAATCCATCATACGTACAATTCTCCCATAAAACCCGCGGAACGTTCAACCGTACCGTCACGCAGCAAGCGGACGAACTCGAAGTCCCATTCACGCAGTCGCGCGGCAGGCACGAAAAACAGCGCGGTCGCCAGGCCGTCAGCAAGCATCGCGGACGACGCGACGACCCAGGTCGCCACGACGTCGTCGACAGGTTTCGCCGTGCGCGGGTCGACGACATGATGCCACTCGCCCCACGCCCGGCGGTTCGTCGCCGACGCGCAGAGGCTCGCGTCGCTCACGTGTGCCACGCCGATCACCTCGCTCGAGTCATAAGGATTCTCCAAACCGACTTGCTCGCTGATTCCCCGTGCCAGCATGTCCCCGCTCGCGTCGACGACGAACGATGCATGCCCATTGCTTTCGAGGATACGCGCGACGATATCCACCAACCTGCCCTTGCCGGCCGCGCCGAAGTCCAACAGCACCGGGCGGTCGGCACGAAGCGTCGTGCCATTCCAAGCGGCCACCTCGTTCCAGCCAGGCACTGGGCGGGCGCCAGAATCCTCGAACGAATATTCTTTGTCGTACCCGGCCGCAGCAAGGATTTCGCCCGCGAGCGGAGAAACGGCACCGTCGGTCACGGCGTACAGACGGTCATAGAAGCCAAGCAGCGCATCGGCGCCCTCAGGAAACTCGTAAGCGCCCGCCTTGTCCGCGATAGACGAAACCAAAGAATCGTCGCGAAACCGAGAATACGTATGGTCGAACTCCTCTATGTTCTTGGCAATATCGTCACGAATCACGCCCAAGGGCCGCTCGGTCTCCACGGACCACGTCGTCCCTATGGCATCGAAGGTCCATTTATGCCTGAGCTTGGGATTCGATGTCATCGATGGCGTTGTTAAAGCCGTTCGGCGTCAATGACGATCCGGCCACGCGGGTCAACGAGACCTCGCTGATTTTTTTGCCGACCACCTGAGATTTGAACGCCGAAGAGAACTTGCTTTGATAGCTTTCCGCCTCCCCTGCGCTCGCGTGCTGCTCAACGCTAGCGTCCGTAATGACGCCGTCGCTCAGGGTGACCGTCACGCCTATCGACTCCCGGCCACCCGGGGTCTGGTATGATCCGTCAGCGCTATAAGTTCCATCTTTGAACTCGCCCGATTCCTCAACCGTATCCGAAGTACCCGCCGATGGCGAGGCCGACGTGCTCGGGGTCGTCGTCGCGACAGAGTCCGATTCCGTCTGGTTGTTGTTATTGCTCAGCACTATCACGGCCGTCGCCGCGATGGCAATAAGCGCAACGACGATAATTCCAATGATCGCTTTGTTCGGGGAGTTCGATGATTCCATATAATAAGTATACTATTTCTTGCCTGAGAAATAGCTGGCTGCTCGGCCGAACGCGGCGACGAGCTCGTTCCGCCATTCCCAGCCGGCGTATCCGAGCGCGAGCAGGCCTATGCCGCCAAGCGCCCACCAGCCGACGAACGCCATGGCGCCGTCCTTGACAGGCTGGACAGCGAACGCGGCCTCTGGCGGCGTGGTCGCCGTCAAGTTACGGCAGCGCCCGGTCTCTTCGCTGCGGTATTGGTCGTCTTTGCACGGTTTCTGCGTGTTTGCCGTCACGATGTTCCTGCAACGGTTCGTCTCTTCGCTGCGGTACTGCCCGTCCTTGCACGGCGTCAGCGCGGCCGCGACCGCGATTTTTCTGCAGCGCCCTGTCTCCGGGTTCCTGTACTGACCCTCGTCACACGCCCCGAGCACGTTCGCGTCCGCCTCGATCGTCCGGCAGCGGTTCGTCAACGGATTGCGATATTTCCCTGTTGGGCACGGCGCCAACCCGTCCGTTGCGTCGCTCACGGGTGCCGCCTCTTCGACGAGCGGTGTCATGTTCGCGGCACCAGGCGACGGCCGGTTCGTGTACTGCCACGCGCCGTCCAGCAGTGCCCAGCTCTGGCCGTCCGGCGGCGAATCATACACGCCACTGTCGCCATATGTCACGCCGTCAATACCCACGAGCACCACCCGGCCGCTCGTATTGACGAGCGTTGCCTTCAGGCTTTGGTCGCTGAACGACCTGTATTCCCCCGGAGCGATCGTCGTACCACCTGGAAAACTCGCCGCTTTGTCGCCCGCCACGCCTATGCGCAAACCGTACAACGCGAGATCGGCGACCCTGTCACCGGGATTATAAATCTCAACGAACTCATTGCCCGTGTCACTGCCCTCGGCGTTCGGCAAGATTTCGGTCACAAGAAGCGGCACCAAATCCCACATGCAGGCGCTGCCGCTCGGCATCATGTTCGCCGGCACTACGGTCTGAACGCCAGGTATGTTGTTGCACTCGTCGTGCTCGAAACAGTTGCCACTAGCATCGCTGTCATACCCCGCGGGTACGCTCACCTGCAAACCGGCCACGTTCACGCAACTGTCGGGTTGGCAATTGCCTTGCTCGTCGGGGAGGAATCCAGGAGGCATCGTTTCCTGCACTCCCTCGCGGTTCGGACAAACGTCGACGACGGTCGTCACGTCGTAGGAAGCATTGGCCGGGTACGTCACCTGCGGAAGCACCGCGAAGTCCCCTATGGTCGCCGGGTCGGAATCGAGCAAAACGCCGCTGCCTGGCGCCGTCTCTTTTCGTACCAACGTATTACCCGTCGCGAAACCGCTCGACCATTCGACTCGGTCGACTTCCGCACCAGTGGAATCTCGTATGAATACCGAATCACTTCCCACGGTTATCTTGTTCGCCGCCGCGTATGTTGTGTCCGCACCGTACGCGTGATTAGCGACAAATTGAGTCGAGGCAACCGTCAAATAGTTGCGTGCTTTGATGAACACCCTCGTGTTGGCGTCCGCTTGAATACACGCCAGCGCGGTGGTCGTCGACGCTTTCGTCCATAAACAATACCCGGTCACATCTATATCGGTCGCCGAATTGTTGTACAGCGCCACCAACTCCGAGTTGTGATACGTCAGTGAATTGTGCGTTTCACCCGCAATGACGTGACTGATCAGCACGCCTGGCGATGGCGCGGCCTGCGCGACCGGCAACGCGAAGAACTGCGAAATGAAAAATACGAATAAGACTCCCACCCGAATAATTTGCATATGCTTAGAATATACAGTAGGAGCGTTGTGATGTAAACGATATTATTCAGGTAATTCGGCTGTAATGTCGGCGTTGGTATGCACGTTCACCACGTCGTCCAAATCATCGAGCGCGTCGAGCACCTTCAGTACCTTTGCCGCCTGCTCGGCGTCGCTGATTTCGATCATATTCTTCGCCACGTACTGCAACTCCGCATCAGTTACCGTCAGCCCCGCCTCGACGATCTCGCCGCGGACTTTCGCCAAGTCTTTTTGGTCGGTATACACGACGATCTCGCCGTCGTCTTCGCTCGCGTCCTCCGCACCGGCATCAAGCACGGTCAACAGCGCATCTTCGCCCGTTGCTGCCACGCGGATCACACCCTTGCGATCGAATTGGAACATCACGCTGCCGGCATCTGCCACACGGCCGCCGTTCTTCGTGAGGGCATTGCGTACTTCCGGGAAGGTACGGTTTTTATTGTCAGTAGCCGTTTCGATAATGATTCCCACGCCGCCCGCGCCCATGCCTTCGTACGCGATCTCTTCGAGTTGCGCGGCATTCTTGTCGTTCACGCGGTCGATGGCGCGCTGGATGTTCGCGTTCGGCATGTTCGCTTGTTTGGCCTTTTCGATGGCAAGCGCCAAAGCCGAGTTCATGGACGGGTCGGTACCGCCACGCGCCGCAATGGCGATTTGGTTGCCGATCCTCGTAAACACAGCGCCGCGCTTCGCGTCCTTGGCGCCCTTTTCACGTTTAATAGTTGACCATTTGCTATGTCCTGACATACCGACCTCGAGATTATATTATTTCCTCATAGTATAAACTGTTTCGCACGTTTTTTCCAGGTCACTCCACTATGTTCACGTCGCGCAGGTCGTACCGTGTTACCCGCCACAGCCATATGCACAACCCGACGATCAAACCGTACGCTACCCATGCCATCCACGGCTGAATCTCGAGCGTCGTCTGAGCCCATGAAAGCCCGGCCAAATAGTGTGCCGTCGTGGTCATGTACGCCAGCAAACCCTGGGCGGGCAGGCCGATGACTCCCGCGAGCACCGGGACCACCATCGCGCCGACGCCCGCCACGAAAGTCAGCAGCATGGCAAGCGGCACGAACGGCAAAATAAGCAGGTTCGCGATGATCGCCACGTTGCTGAACTGGCCGAACGCGAGTACCAAAAGCGGCAGCGTCATGATGGTCGCGCTCACCGTTTCGCCGAGGATTTGTCGCACTGTTCCCGGTTTTTTGTCGCCATAAAAATATCGCTGAAGAAGCGGCGCCAAAATCATGACCCCCGCGAACGCCGCGAAGCTCAATTGCCATCCCAAATCGTTCCATGCGTATGCCGGATTCAGCGCTACCGTCACCGCTGCCGCGAATGGCAACAACACGAGCGGACTGAACGAGCGGCCGTAATACCATGCCGCCAGGCTCAAACCGGCCACGAGTCCGGCGCGCGACATGCTCGGGCTCATGCCGGTAATTGCGACGAACGCCGCTACCATGCTCGCCGCCGATAGCGTCGCGAGATATTTCGACACCTTCACGAACAGTCTTCTGGCGAACCGAACAAGAATCGTCAAGTTGTATCCGCTGGCGACCACTATATGCGTCAAGCCGGCAACCATGAGTGCCTGGTCTAGTTCCGGCGGCAACGCGCGCCGCAACCCGAGCAAATACCCTAACCCCAAACTGACTTGCGGTTCGTCTATGGCGCTCCGCACTCCTTCGGCGAACCAATCGCGTACCTGTAGGGCGACGTCGCCAGGCACCGGGCGCTCAACGGCTTTGACCTGCGCCCGGTACAGCGCCGCCCCGAAGCTACCGAACCCCTCCGACGCGACACCGCTCACCGTTACGCGGTCACTGCGGCGTATATCCGCCTTGTCCGTCGTACTCGCCCATACCGTGCCCGCTACCTTTCGTCCGTTCACCGTCACGTCCCCTAAGCGCAGGAGCGTCTCGTTCTTTTTGCCCAAGTCGGGATCTTCCTTGACCGTTCCGCTTACGACGACGGAAGATCCGACGATTCGTTCGTATACTTCCAGTTTGGCAAACGCGCCCGTTCCGTGCCACAACCCAATCAACAATCCGGCAACGATTGCCACCGGAATCGCCGCTACCCGTCGTTGCCAAAACGCGAACGCCACGAGCGCAAGGCCGAGCAGCAACCACGCCAGTGACCCGAACCCTGCCGCCCATTCCAGTTGCGCGCAGGCGACACCGCTCACGAACGCCGCGCACGTCACGGCAACGAACCACGACACATGAACCCGACGCGTAAGTTGCCATATTTGCATATGCTTAAGAATATCCTATGTTCCGTCGATATGTCATACTGTTCACATGAGCAATCTCACCGTTCTTACGAACAAAGAAGACGTCGCGCATGCTGCTGCAGAGCATACGGTCGAAACGCTCCGCGCATGCATCGAACAAAACGGCCATGCCAGCTGGGTACTTGCGGGCGGGTCGACTCCACTTGCGGCGTACTCCGTCATCGCAACCGTTTTCGCGGACGCGCTCGACTGGACGAAGGTCACGTTTTTGCTTGGCGACGAACGCATAGGACCGCTTGATGACCCCGACAACAATTGGCATGCGATCGATGCCATCTTGCATACTATTCCGGCGAGCAGATTGCGACCCGCCAGCGACGAGGCGGCAGAAGCGGCGGCCACGCGCTACGAGGCGGCACTGGAATCACTGCCAAAAACCGACAACGGCCTGCCCTGCTTCGATTTGGTCTGGCTCGGCGTCGGGCAAGACGGCCACACGTTATCGCTCTTCCCGAACCACGAATCACTGTTTCCTTCTAGCAGCCTTGTCATCCCTGTACACGATTCGCCCAAGCCACCGCGCGACCGGATCAGCTTGTCGCTACGGGCGTTGCAAAGCACAAAGCACGCGGTCATCCTTGCGTGCGGGGCCGACAAACAAGCCGCGGTACAGGCGGCACGGAGCGGCAGCCAGCTGCCCATCGCCCTGGCCACGGACATCATCGCGACGCATGGCGGCACCGTTACCTGGTTCGTCGATTCGGCCGCCGCAACAGATTGACAACACCCCCATTAACTGCTATATTTACGAGAGCTTTTTGCAGCTAGTACGGGACCATGGCTCAGCTTCTGCGTGAACGCAAGTATGAGAGCACCGTGCTCTGACCAGCCGCCCCGCAGTCTGGTAAAATAGCAAAGCCGCACATTTCGTATTACATCATCCGGTTTACGGGACCATAGCTCAGCTGGTTAGAGCACCTGCCTTTTAAGCAGGGTGTCCTGGGTTCAAGCCCCAGTGGTCCCTCCAAGAAATCATTACAGATGAGACAAGACGTCACCGACAAGGTGGCGTTTTGTTTTATTGAGGTGAAAGTTATAAATACACAAGTGAGTAGTTAGTCAGTGATTCTGAGAGAACCATCCACACACAATAATCTTGTCTCTGACTCGGGAGTGAGTTCCATATTAGGACTTTTATGCACCCAATTAGCGTCGGCAATCTTCTGTCTGATTACTTCGTGATATTGCGGGTCGAATGTTCCTTCCTGCAACCTTTTTTCAATCTCATCAATGATTGGAATACCGTCCTCATGTGCGGCCCGAGCGGCCCGATGGAATATCCTGCCAGCCGCCATATTCAGGACACCGTTTAGTAGCTGTGGCGAACTCTCACGAAACAAATGCCGCAGAGGCAATGAGGCAGAATCTGTAGCGACTATTGCATAGCCCAGAAGTCCGATACTTCGGCATCTGTCGGAAAACTCATAGAACTGTCGCTCCGTTGGTTGAGACTCCAGGAAGTCTAATTCCGCATCTAGAAACGGCCAGTAGAGACTGCGGTTATTAATAATGTCGCCCAACAAGGTGGGGTCTTGAACATATCCAACATGCCTAGCGGCATAGATATTATTCATTCTATCCAAAAACGCTAGTTGCGTATTTAGTACTTCCAGCCTTGTTTCTTTAGAAGCCTCAGCGTATCGGCTCGCTGCAATGTCGATAATTGGTGCTGTAAAGTCCTGATTTGGTCCTCCTGAAATAGCGTCAATGTATGATGTCGACATACCTTCAGGAGTAGTTGCGACCCGTACTCTTGAAAGGTACAAGCCTAGTTGACCCAGTGCCGTTGTTGGGTCTCTTTCCATTAGCTCATGATATTCTTGAGCAACATCTCTAGCTGCATCGTATATATCCGAGAAGCTATTCATGATTGAGTTTACTTGTCGCTCTCTGATTTTCTGGTCAAGGCTAATAACGTTTGACTTATTAGATTGTCCGCCAACCGTTTCACTCATAGTATTTAATTATCAGTGTATGTTTCTATCTTGCAAGCATAAGGCCTTTACTCTGCTATAACCGCTACTGGGTACTAATGTGAATCACTATGTCTTTCCCGTATCTTGTACTGCCGAAACCTATTATCGAGAAGCTCTCTCCATCTCATCAGTCCTCGACAACAATATATAAACTACTTCCCCGGTCGACCTCCAAGAAAATACACTTACTTTCGTGGGTGTATTTTCTTGGAAAAGTTTGTGCGATTTAGCCATGACACGTCACGCTTGCTTCAGCTATTATACTTCCTTATACTAAGAACCATACAAGGGAGCGAAACAATGTCCGAAAGACTACCATCACGAAATTACGCCGCCGAATTCAGCGATGGTCATCCCGACGAGATCCAAGCGCAGCTCGCGGAATTAAAGGAAGTATTTGAGGTACTGTCGCCAACGGAACTTGCCATCGCAACGATTCACTTCATACGCGAAAGCCGGAGCATACTTCACAAAAATCTCTACTTTTCACCGTACAGAACCAGCTATCACCACGATGACGTACGTCAGCAGTTCATAGCGTTGGGTCTTGCCGCCAGCAGGGACTGCGCAATCGAGCAAGGAGCGGCCGCGTTTTGCTTGGAAGACCGAACGGCATATGAGGATTTCGTTACCGTATACGAAGCCGCGAATTTTGAATACCGCGTGCTTACCGATCCTCAATTTCACCCCGTCACGGTACCGGTTAGTTGCGACGAGATTTATGATATCGCAAAAAAGTAGCGTAACACGGCATTTTACAAAACGACTCATGCCCATCATAACGCCTGTATACTATACATCATGAGCGACCTCCCTCCCCCATTCGATTCGTTTCGTCTAGAAGTAGAACCTGGCCATCATAAAGATTTCGGCCTGGCAAAAGACGACCCGTACCCGCTCCGGGGAGTCACTTACCCAGTTGCCTATGGCGACATACTCGGCTTCACTGGCGAAGATGGCGCGGACCTTGACGTCTTCATCGGATCGGGCGAACTTTTAGGCTACATAAAGGTATGGCGCGACGACACGCCCGACGGAGAACACAAGTTCTACGTGAACGTCACCGAGTCGGAAGAAGCTGACATTCTTAGCCAATTCGGCCCGGTCATAACCGAACAAGGCCGCTTCGCCTCATTCGAGGGACTCCTTGCCGCACTGGAACCATTCCGCAATCAATAATCCGCACGACGCGTGTCGCACGGACTACTTATATTGCATACTTATATAATTGTTGTATACTACACATACATTCATGGCCACCCCCGAACAACCACTTCCACCCAGCGAGCCTCAGCCGTTAACCAACAGTGACTTGATCGCCATTGCCGAAGATTCGGCTCGCGACCAAGCAGGCAGTGGCCGCGGCGTCGATTTTCTTGCCAGCTTCACGTCGTTCCTGAACACGGGCATCCCGTACGAAAAGGCACTCGCCATGCTTGGCATCAACGCCGAAGAAGCATGGGCAAAGCTCGTCGAAATTCGCCAGCAGCAAACGGAATCGCTCAAACAGAACGTCGAAACGGCACGAGGGCTCGGCGACAGGGCGCTCAAAGCGATCGCGAGTCTCAACCCCCTGCGCGCACTCAAAAAAGACTGATTATTCTTCGCTTTTCTTCGGCGTCTTCAGGGTCAGCAAATCAATCAGCGCGTACGCGATCGCGCCCGTGACGATCACGTCCCGATTCATGAGCAAAAGATCGTACGCGTCCTTGCTCGCCGCGTCGAGCGACAAGCCGCCACCGATGTATGGTAACGCGAGCGTCGTCGCCAACACCGAAAACGCCGCTGCGCCGATGATACGCTGCCATTTTTTGTGATAGGTCGGACCGCTGAAAAACAACAGGATTGCCGGCAACAATACCATGCATACCGCGACGACGCTCGCGAGCGGCGGCGCCAGCAAGCGTATGCCCGTGACATCGCGGATGAACGGCGTGACGTCGGCGGCCCACATTGCCGACAACACCGAACCCGCGCACAGGGCCAAGCCCAGCACACCAAAACGACGCTTGGTAAAATACGCCGCAAGGAACAGCGACGCGACGATGATAAGAATGACAGTAATGATATTCATGCTAGTCCCCTCCATGACAAATAGTATACGTTGGCACAATCGCCGTCGATGCCCAATGCCAGTCCCGTAGCGCGCCGGCATACGCGTTCTTGCAGTGACCGACCAAATTGCCTACCTCGTAGGCGTCATCATGGAACCCGCCGTCGTTTTGGCCGCCGCTGCCCTCGAGATAAATCATCAGGCCGTACATTTTATGGCTGCTCCCCGGTCCCGGTGGCGACGTATAGTAATAGTTCCTCCCTACCGAGTCGGGTGCCGCCGTCGACAATGACAACGGGTCGATTCTCATATACGGCGCAAGCGCGGTTGCAAGTTCCTGGTTGCGGTCGCAGTGCCCATGATTCACGGTTTGCGTCCCGCAGACACTTTCGAACCCATGCGCGTCTTGTATGGGCGGGTAGCGGTTGTTCGCCAAGAAATACCGCTCAAGCGCTTTTTCGATCGCTTTTACTTTTGAAACGCGAGCACCGTCCCGGGCGCTGCGGGTCACGCCGTTAAACGCGACGATAACGATAGCCGCCAATATGCCGATGACCACGATGACAATAAGCAGTTCGACGATGGTAAACCCGCCGTTCGCTTTGTTTGTCTGGTCGGTAGTAAGACCCATCATGATGCCGCTTGCCCCTGTGAATTAACTGTCGCTGGCGAACGTGGCGCTCATACCTTTCGCTAGCCCTGCGGCTTTTATTGTACCACTCGGCAGTTCGATTACATAGCGACTGTCGCTGGCCGGCTCGAACGTGGTTTCGGGGTAACTGTCAGGGCGGGCGTCATGAACGAGGTGCACGATTTTTTTGTCGGCGTCGAGCCAGAGTATGTCGATCGCGTAGCGCATGTCTTTCATCCATATGCCCCATTTGGCGTCGCTTGGGAATACGAACAGCATGGCGCTTCCATCCGGCAGGCGCTCGGTACTCGACAGCCCCTTCTGGCGTTCGGCTTCGGTCCGCGCGATCGTCACGGCGAATTCGCTGCCACCGATTTTCACGGTCGGGCCAGCGCTTTGACCATGCCAAATAAACAACGTAGCACTGGCTATGATTGCCAGTGCTACGAGCTAAAGCGCCCACCATTTGCGCATGGTGACCTTACGCCCCTACTTTGTCTTTCTTGTTGCGCCGCTTGGCGTTCTGTTCGACGTATTCGATGATCTTCGTTGCCACGTCGCGTTTGGTTATGAGTTCGGGCGTCTTCAGGCTGGCGCTGGAATTCACTTCGAGCACTAGCGGGCCGCGGCTGCTGCGCATCATGTCCACGCCGCAGATCGGCAGCCCCATGGCGCGCGCCGCTTTTATTGCCGTCTTCTTTTCCTCTTCGGTCAGCTTGACGGCCGCGCCTTCGCCGCCCTGGTGCGTGTTGCTACGGAAGTCGCCATCGAGGCTTTGGCGCTTGACGCTCGCGACCACGCGGCCGCCAACTACCAGCGCACGGATATCTTCGCCAGCGGATTCCTTGACGAATTCCTGCACCAAAAAGTTCACGCCTTCCACGTAAAAGGCCTGCATCACGGCCTTGGCCGCTTTCGGCGTTTCGGCAAGCACAACTCCATTGCCGTGCGTGCCGCGTGCCACCTTGATGATCAGCGGCGTGCCACCGGCAAGTTCGACCACGTCTTCGAAGTTCGCGGTCTCGCGGGCAAACACCGTTTTGGGAATGCCTACCCCGGCCTTCGCCATGATCTGGTACGCGCGCAGCTTGTCGCGCGAGCGGTTGATGGCGATCGAGCTGGCGGTCGTGTACGCGCCCTGGTTTTCGAACTGGCGCACGATAGCCGTGCCGTACTTGGTGTAGCTTTGGGCGATACGCGGGATAATCGCGTCGAAATGATCGAGCGAGCGGCCTTTGTAGCGCACGACCGGTTGGTCCTTTTCGATCGATACGTAGCATTTGGCGTAATTGATAACCTCGACGTCATGGCCGCGGGCGCGGGCGACTTCTTTGAGGCGCTTGGTCGTGTAGTTGGCGCCGCCTTTCGACAGTATGGCGATTCTCATGGTTAGTTGCCTCCTTTCAAGGTTTCAAGTTCTCTTTTCAGCTTGCCTGCGCGCTCCTTTTCGGCTTCGCGTAGCGGCGAACCCTTGGACACGTCAACCAGGAATTTCTTGGCAAGCAGCGACCGTCCAATCAATATCGGATAGAGCTTTTGCGATCTGTCCGAAAGCGTGAACGTGCCATTGATCACCCGCTTCTTCAGCCGGATACGGAGCTTTACTTTATAGCGTATCTCGCGGTGGCCAAACGAACTGGCCACGCGTGTCATGGCATATTCGTCGCTGGCGAACACATGCCGCTCGCCAGTATAAAATTCGCTGCCTTCGCCGAAGAATACCACTTGCAGCTTGCCGTCCCTCTCCTCAGCGGCATGCGCCCAAATGGACGACGCGTCGGCGCCGGTGTCGACTTTGACTGGCACGCGCTTCGCGCCGAGGTCCAACAAGTCGGCTTTTTCCGCCCGACCAATAACCGTCAGCTCCTGCGTCATACGAAGTCCGCCTTGAACTTTTCTTGGATGAACTCGATCGAGCGTTTGATGTCGTCGTTCACTATGACCACCACCACGTCACCAGGCCTCGCAATCTCAGCCGCCCGTGCGATCGCTTCGTCCTCGCGCAGGATACGCTCGACGTTGGGGTTGATTTCTTTTATTGCGCCTGCGAATATCTCGGATGTCCTGCCGACGATCTGCGGAAAGATATTGGCGTCTTTCGCCTGCCTAAAGTGGCCGTCGATTTTGTCGTACACCACGAAGGAGTCGTAGTATGGCGCGATGACGCGGCCGGTTTCGCGCATAAGGTCGTCGCTGCGATCATGCGCCAAGCGAACGACGCCGATGACTTTGCCGTTTTCCTTTACCTTCGTACGAGCAAGTTCGCCGACCATGCCGAGCGAAACTTTCTCGTGGGCATAATCAGCCAGCACGGTAACGCCAGCTTCGTTCCTAAGCAGTGTCAACCTGCCGCCGTAGCGGTCAAGCCTCACGGATTCGACAGCGTCGCGGAATCCTGTGGGCAATTCGCCGCCATAATACGCGTACAGCGCGCCCACGGCGCTGATCATGTTCCACACCGAAGGCACGAAAACGCCGTCGAACGTCCACGGTATGTTTTTCAAGTCCACAAGCACGGTGTCGGATTCGCGCGTACGGAGCACGATATTGCGGTCGGTATCAACGGTCAGCGCGACACCGCCTGCGTTCAGGTGACGTTCAAGGTCGAAATGCTCGAACGTCAAACCGCAGGGAATGAGATTGACCGGCTCGTGATATTCAGGAATGACTTCAAGCGTCTTCGTGACCAATTCGTCATCCGCGTTGAACACCGCGTAGCCGTCGCGTTTGATCTTGGAAAAGATAAAGCTCTTCGCCTTGGCGATATCTTCCTTGTTATTGATACGCGACGACGACCCGATGTGATCCTCGAAGACGTTCAAAAAGACGCCGACGTCATGGTACGCATAACTCATGCCACGCACGGAACTGCTACCGAGCGAGCACTCGAGCACTGCGACACCGTTGTCGACAAGTTCGGGATGGGCAAAGAATTCCCACAAATAGCGACCCGGTGCGACACTCGGGACCAATCGCCAGTAACGCTTGGAGTCCTCGAGCGTGCTACGGCGCTCCCCGTTAATGAAGTGCCCAGTGGTGTCCACCTTGAGGACGTCGCGGCCAAGTTTTTGCAATACGTCAGCAATGACGGCGACGGTCGTCGTTTTGCCTTTGGTACCCGTAACTGAAATAATGGGGACTGCGCTCATGGTTACTCTCCTTAACTTACCGTACTACGGGAGATTTTAGTAGCCGTTTTCTTGAAGTCATCGTGGTGGCTCATACTTTATATTATAACATAAGTGTTATAAAAAAGTCAATATGTATCAGGCCTACGACTGAGGCAGACGGCCCATATGCTCTTCGCGGAAGAAATAATCACGCGGCAGGCTGGCAAGCGCGCTGTACACCGACACCACGTTCAGCGCCGGCGACTGATGACGGAAGGGGTCGTAGTTATCCATGGTCACCACGTTCGACCAATCGGTGGATCGCGACACCAAACGACCGTCTTCGAGCATCAGGACCTCATAGGATTGCACGTCGCCCGGCAAGCCGTACGCCGGCCATGTCAACAGGCTCCAAGCCGCGTATTCGTTTGCGCCACCGGTCATGTCGTTGAAATGCACCGGCACGTAATCCTCTTCGACGTTCTTCTTTTTGTTGATCGCCTCGACGACCTTCGCCGTGAGCGTTGGGAGTTCGCGCAGGCAAAAATTAATACGATTGTCGACCGCTTGCTCGTGCGTCGTCTGATAGGTCTGTTCGTTGTTTCGTAGTCTATCAAGTCGTGGTCCCATATGCTTCTCCTTATTACGTTACTACGGCAATTTGATGATTTGCTCGAGCACCTTGCGTGAGTTTTCTTTGAGGTCGCGGCCGACGTTCGGGTTCTTGAGCACCGAGTCGGCGGACTTCTTGAGCGCCTGGATGCTGGCGTCGAGATCGGCGGCTTCGCTGGCCGTCAGGCCAGTCGTGTCCTTGGCCTTTGCGGCTTGGAATATACGCTCAAGCGCCTTGCTATCGTTCGTCTGCAGGTCGTTCGCCGAAATCTTACCCTTGGCAATAGTAGAGGTCACCGCGACCATCAGCTGGCCAAGATCGGTAATCTTACCCTGACTAGTATCGTCGATCGTCTTGCCACCCAAGAATATAGCTTTCGAACCAAGTCTGTTCTCGGCGATAGCTGCCGAAATGGTCGTCTTGAACTTCTCAAGCTCGCCACCCGAACGCACGACGATCTCTTCGATCTGATCGTACGTACCGGTCGCCATTTGGGTCTCGATCGCCGCTTCGCGCGTGAACAGACTGTCTTTGTGTAGGGTCTTCATGTTGTTGTTGTCGTCATACACGTAGACCTCCTCGCCAAGCGCGTGCTTTTGGCGATCCGTGCCAGACAAGTTGTAGTGCTTCAGAATGGCGTTGGCTTCGTTGATACGATCGCCGTAATCCTTGCGGTATTCGCTGACCGCGACCGCCAGCGCGCGCTGCGAACCATGGTCGGCGATGCCGCCGACCGCCGCCTGAAGCGCCTCGCTCTTGATAAGGTCGTTCGCGTGTTCGATCTTTTGCATGGACTGCGCGGCAGCCAAGCGGCCGTCAGCGATACGCTGTTGCTCGGCAACGTCACGCACGCCTTTGGCAAAGTCCCGGTACACGTTGTCGGTGGTCATGTTGCGCGACTTCATTTCTTCCCAAGCGGCATTCTCACGCGACTCAAGTACCTTGGTGGCTTCGTCGCTTTGACGCTGCGTCGCGACATACTTATGCAAATTGCTGTTCGGGTTCGCCTTGCGCTGCGCGTGGTGCAGATTGGCCTGCGCTTCGCCCGCTTTTTCGCGGAGCTCAGCTTCACCAAGCGCGTCGTGGTGATCGGCGTAGCGCGAATCGTTATGCCATGAGGCGCTCAGGTACGAATCGCCTCGCTTCTTCCACGCTTCGCGGTCAAGCCGGCCTTTTTCGCGCTTGAAGGCTGAGCGCTTCGCAAAATCCCTCTTCCTTTCGGCATTGCCCTTTGATACTCTCTCCATTGCCTGGGCGCGGCGCACTTCGGCGCGGTCCTTCGCCCAGTTCGACGTGCGGTCGAGCACGCCTTTCTTCGGGTTGTTGATCATGCCGGCGAAACGGCCGAGCAGCGAACCGCTGAACTGCAGCAGGAACGGCGTCAGTGCCAAAGGCGCCACCTGGATGAACAGCGCCAGCAGTATGACCGTGAGTTGGTCGGCGTTCTGCAAGATGATGAACGATGCCAGCTGCGAACCGCCGAAGAGCAGCGAGAACATCGGGAACACCATGAGCATGGTCATGCTGAGGCCGCGCCATTTTTCGAACCATTTTTCGGTGTTCGGCAGCAAGAAGGCCACGAACGCCAGCGGCGATATGACAATCAACACGGTAATGATCGCTTGGCGGGCAGCCAGGATGACGAGCGCGACTACCACGCTG
>JALRBE010000019.1 GCA_023262335.1 Candidatus Saccharimonadia bacterium
AGCGTACAGCACAGATCTCTGAGCAATACGACCAGGGTCTTATCACTGAGGAAGAGCGTTATAACTGGACTGTTGGTGCGTGGCGCAATGTCGACCGCAAGGTAACTGACTTCCTGCAGGACCAGCTCAAGAACATGGACACCAGCATTTCCGTCATGGTCAACTCTGGTGCTCGTGGTGACATCTCAAACGTCAAGCTCGCAAGCGCCATGATCGGTATCATGGTCGACGCGGCCAACCGCGAAATCGAGCTGCCGATCCGTTCCAGCTACAAAGCCGGCCTTTCAGCCCTCGAATCGTTCGTCGCGACCCGCGGCGCCCGCAAAGGCCTGATCGACACCGCTCTCAAGACCGCAGACTCAGGCTACCTGACCCGCCGTCTCGTTGACGTGTCGCAGGACGTCTTTACCGTCGAAAACGACGACGTCGAAGACGAAGGGTTCATGATTTACCGATCAGAGTCCGAAGACACGATGATCGACTTCAGCAACCGCTTGAACGGTCGCTATACGGCTCAGGAAGTTCCTGGCCACATCGGTGCCGACGAGCTCATCACTCGGGAAGTCGCGAACGCGATTGAAGCCGACGACAAGATCGACAGCGTCTCGATCCAGTCCGTTTTGAGCACGAAAAACCTGAAGGGCATTCCGCGCAAGAGCTACGGCATCGACATGGCGACGGGCTACTTGGTCGCGAACGCGCAGCCTGTCGGCGTCATCGCCGCGCAGTCGGTCGGTGAGCCTGGTACGCAGCTGACGCTCCGAACCTTCCACGCCGGCGGTGTGGCAGGTGGCGACATCACGCAGGGTCTGCCTCGCGTCGAAGAGCTTTTCGAAGCTCGTACGCCAAAGGGCCAGGCATACGTTACGGAAGTAACCGGAACGGTTGATACCTGGGAAGATGGCAAGAAGTATATCGTTCAGGTCACGCCTGAAGCCGGCCACGTCGAGCGGATCCCGCTTGATGGTCGCACCGTCAGCGTGAAGTCTGGCAGCAACGTGAAGGTCGGCGACGTCCTTGCGACTGCCGAGGGCGAAGCGAAGCCGCTCGTGGCGCCATTCGATGGCGTGGTCGAGACGACCAAGGATACGATAATCCTTGCGGCAAACGCCGGCGCTCCTGTGCGTTACGAAATTCCTGGCAACATGCAGCTTGTCGTACGGGCGAACGACCAAGTCGTCGCGGGTGACCGCCTGACAATCGGTTCGTTGAACCTGCACGACCTGATGCGCCTCAAGGGTACCGAAGCGACGCAGCGCTACATCATCAACGAAGTCCTGCGCATCTACGCAGCACAAGGTCAAGACGTTGCCGACAAGCACCTCGAGATCATCGTGCGCCAGATGTTCAGCCGCGTGCAAGTCGAAGATCCAGGTGACAGTCAGTTCGTTACTGGCGACATCGTGAGCAAGGCCGCCGTCGTCGACGCCAATGCCGAGCTCGCTGCCGAAGGCAAGGACCTCGTGCGTTACACCCAGTTGCTACTCGGTATTACCAAGGTCTCGATTTGGAGCGACAGCTGGCTTTCAGCGGCGTCCTTCCAGGACACGACCCGCGTGCTCATCAACGCTGCGACCAGCGGACGCGCGGACAACCTGCACGGCCTCAAGGAGAACGTCATCATCGGACGCAAGATCCCTGTTGGTACCGGCGTTATCGTTGACCAGCCTGCCGAAGAGCTGACCGAAGAATTTGTCGAGGAAATCGCCGAAGAACTTGATCTCGCTGAATAATAAGCGGGTAAAGCAAAGGAAGAACGGACCCTGATTACGGGGTCCGTTCTTTATGTGAATTTTACGGCACGATTGCCCTTGTCGGTGAAAAGAGCTAGTGCTACCATGGAAAGCGTACCGCACGGCAAACGACTCTTTATAGGGAGTGAACATAAAAATGGCGCAAGCACCGCTTGATGTTCGTCGTCTGGGTCCCGACGCGTCTCTTCGCGAAATCGTCCGTCAGGACATGGCAAGAAGGGAACGCTCCGGGGCTGGCCAGAGCGCCGAACAGAAGAAGTCGCGTTAATTACATACCGTAGGCGTACGCCCGCCAAAAGTCGAGCCCGTCATCACGCATGACGACAGCTCCTTTTGGCGGGCTCGATAAGCCAGTTCACGGAGGGGTAGTTACCCCCTCCGTTTCTATTGCAAAACGGAGCGTTTTCTGCTACGATTGTAAGCGAGTTTCGAGATAGACATATCTCAGGATCAGATTGCTGAGCTGATTCGCACAACTGAATAACAATTACGGAGTATTTTTATACATGCCTACCATTAACCAATTGGTCCGCAAGCCTCGCAAGACGGCTGCGAAGAAGTCCAAATCTCCGGCGCTCGGACGTATCCATAACGCGCTGAAGACCCGTTACTACGATCAGAATGGCCCGCTCAAGCGTGGCGTTTGTATCAAGGTAACGACAAAAACACCAAAGAAGCCTAACTCAGCACTTCGCAAGGTCGCTCGTGTCCGTTTGACAAACCAGCAAGAAGTATGGGCATACATCGGCGGCGAAGGCCATAACCTCCAGGAGCACGCAGTCGTGTTGGTCCGCGGCGGTCGCGTGCCGGATCTTCCAGGTGTGCGCTATCACATCGTTCGTGGCGCGCTTGACCTCCAAGGCGTCGCAAAGCGCAAGCAAGGCCGTAGCAAGTACGGCGCGAAGAAGGAGGATAAGTAAGTCATGCCTCGTAAAGTAACCAAAAAGCTCCAGCGTGAGCTGAAGCCTGACCGCAAATACCAGTCTATCCTGGTGCAGCGCCTGATCAACAAGTCGATGCTTGACGGCAAGAAGCTTGTCGCGGAACGTGCCGTTTACGGTGCGCTCGAGCAGGCTGCGAAGAAGCTTGAAAGCGAAGACCCGCTTGAAGTGTTCGAAAAGGCACTCAAGAACGTCAGCCCAAGCTTTGAAGTCAAGTCCCGCCGTGTCGGTGGTGCGAACTACCAGATTCCATTCCCAATCCAGGGTCACCGCCAACTGCACTTCGCGTACAGCTGGTTGGTGCAGTCGGCACGCGCTCGTAGCGGCATGCCGTACGAAAAGCGTCTTGCTGCCGAAATCGTTGACGCGTACAACGAAGCCGGCGCAGCCTTCAAAAAGAAGGAAGACACGCACAAGATGGCCGAAGCCAACCGCGCGTTCGCGCACTTCGCTCGCGGCTAATAGCTGTTCTACGAATAAATCGCTCACTCAGGTGGGCGATTTTATTTGGTTCGATTGAGAAGGCTGCGCAATGAAGTTTATCGAGGTATGGAATTGGTGCGTAGTTGAGCTAAGATTGCGGCTACGAAAAACAGTGCGGGTGCGAACGTCATGAGGCCGTAGCTAAGCATGATAACGACAATGAACCATGAATTGCCTATGCACTCGGTGCTGGTGCCCCAAAAACCGCTGCACTGTTGGCCGCTGATGTCCTGAATCAGTCCGCTCATAAGTATGCCTGCAGCGGCGAGCAATGCGGCAAAAAGGACGCCGAGCATTATTTTGGAAAGCACCACGAGCCTTTTTCTATTCAGAAGGGAAACGAGCGTAACGACAATGAATATGAGGTACGTGATGAGGTTTGTCATTATGGCAAGCGACGCGCCACCGGCAGTAACTATAAGAAAAAGAAAAAGCACGAAGGCGATGTTCATGCACAAAAAAGCAAGCAGAGAATATCGTAGGATGGATCGTTTGGTAGGCATGTCATTATTATAGATGACCGAGGCTTGCTATACTGAGTGTATGGCAACATTTTCTTTCGACATAGTTTCTGAATACGACAAAGCCGAAATGAACAACGTTCATTCGCAGGTGGAAAAAGAAATCGGTACGCGATATGATTTCAAAGGCACGCCAGCCGCTATTGAGTGGCTCGGCGACAAAAAAGGTTTCAAGCTGATAGGCAGCAATGAATGGCAGATCGACGCGATCATCGATATTGTTCGTAAAAAACTCGCCACCCGGGAAGTCAGCAGCAAAGTGCTCGACCTCGAAAAGCCCGTGAACGAAAGCAATCTCAAGGCTACCAAAGAAGTACCGTTCGTCGAAGGTCTCACTCAGGACAAAGCCAAGCAGTTGACGGCTCTGATCCGTGAAAAATTCCCAAAGGCCAAACCGCAAATACAAGGCGAGGCTGTCCGCGTGACCAGTGGCAGCAAAGACGAACTGCAGGCAGTGATGAGCGCGGTGCGAGCTGCAGACCTTGATTTCGTGACGTCATTCACGAATTATCGATAACGGGAATCGCCTCAACGGGCATTTGGAGTACCGACGCGAACTTGTCGATTTTTTGGAACTTGCAATATTTTATGAACGTTCCGTCGGCCCGGCGTATCCTGTAATAGTGATCGTACGCGATCCGCTCACCTTTGAAATTCAATGCGGATGTCGGCTCGTTGATACGCACGACGACCCAACTGGGGACTTCTTGGTCGAGAATGCGCTTCATCTTGGCGTAGTGATTGAATGCCATTACTACAGTATAAGCTCCCTGACGCCCGCATTGCTATAATGGAACGATACTATGAAAACGTGTGGAACCGTCACGAAAAGCTCTGCGTTCGGCATTGCCAGTGCCATTTGCCTTGTGGGCATATTCGTGGTCATCGCGTCGGGCGTCGTACGGAACGGAACGTTGGCCTGGGACGTCGCGGTGCTTTTTGGTATCAACGCGCGCTCGCATGACGTGGCGGATAGCATAGTGCTCGCGGTCACTCACCTGGGGGACATCGCGGTCATTATTCTTTTTACGGCCATAGTGACGGGCTTATTGATGAAGCGACGGCAGTTCTTTGCCATTCCGTACGTACTTGCGACCATTGGCGGCGGCATAGTGCTGAACGTTCTGTTAAAAGCGGCGTTCCAGCGGGACAGGCCGGAACTATGGACGCTACTGACGCACGAAGCGACGTACTCGTTCCCGAGCGGACACGCGCTCATGACGAGCGCCTTCGCCGTGTTGGTCATAGGATTATTATGGCGAACGAAGTGGCGAGCGGTGTCCGTCGTCGCAGGTGCCATGTATGTTGCTCTCATTGGGTTTTCCCGGCTGTATCTCGGAGTTCACTATCCAAGTGACATAGCGGCCGGATGGTGCGTTGGTGCCGCGTGGGCCATCGTTGTGCTGGTCGCTATGCGGGAACGCCAGCGCAGGACAGGCTAGAGTACCTTCAAGGCTCCGGCGCGCGATACGTATCGCAGTGGCGGTTTCATGAGCTCATGTTCGCCGTCGGTGGCAACACGGAGCCTCGAGCGGCGGGTCGTCACGCGCAGTTCTTTGGTGGTGAACGACTGCAGCTCGTCGGCGTCATCGACGCGGTTCACGAGCGCGAGCGCGAGCAGTTTGAACAGGGTCCGGCGTTTGGTCGAGCGGACCGCATACACGGAAAGAACGCCCTTGTTGACGTGGTGACGCGCCATGCCGTCGGAGCTGTCGTACACGTTGTTGCCGATGAACACGAACGGCGTTCGGATCGTTTTGTTGTCGAGGCTCAACTCGTAAATCTGAAATTTGACGAACGACCGGATGCTCGCGAATACGGCAGCAGGCCACTTGCCAAGATGCTTCTCCAGGCGCGAACGCTCGCGGAGCGACGACGGATAGAAACCGATGCTTGAGTTGTTGACGAACGCTTTGCCGTTCACTTCGGCTATGTCGATATCCTTTGCTTTGGCGGAGCTAAGTCTCCGTATGGCTTCGCTCAGGTCCTGCGGTATGCCGAGGTCTTTGGTGAAGTGATTCAGCGTTCCGCCCGGTAACGGCGCAAGTGTCGTACGGGTGCCCGCTACGGCGTCGGCGACGCTGCATATGGTGCCGTCTCCGCCATACGCCGCAATCGTAGAGTACCGAGAGGCTAGTCGTTTCAGCGAGGCAGGCGATGATTTCGTAATATCGATGAACGTCGCGACCGTAATGTTTGCCTCAGCGAACGCGGCATCGAGCTCATGACGACTGAGCGCGCTGCCAGAACGTGAATTATAGACCACCGCAAGCTTCATGGTCGTATACCCAGCAGCAGTATAAGGAACAGGCCTGCGGCGCCAGCCAGCCAGCCCCCAAGGACGTCGCTGGCATAATGGGCGCCAAGGTACACGCGCGACACGCCAATCGCGAAGGCGAGCACGACGGCGACAGGCCAAGCGACGATGGCGATATCCGGCCAGCGGCTCACAAGAACGAAGGCAGCGAGCCCATAACTGACGAGTCCGCCGGCTGCATGACCGCTCGGGAAGCTGAACGTCTGGAATAGCATGCTGCGAACGTAGTCGTTAACGGGCCTGGCGCGCCGCAGGAACAACTTGAGAAAGCTCGTGAAAACGAGCGTGCCGATAGCGATGCTGCCGGCTATCACGTAATGAGGCTTTTCGAGCGCCGCGCCGTATCCTAGTACCGCGGCGGCAATACCGACCGTAAATGGCGGCTGCCCGAGTAGCGTGAACAGCTCCATGGGCAAGTGCCACCATTTAGGAAGCCTCGCCACGTACGCGCCAACGAACCCGTCGAAGCGCCGGACGGTGTTTTTCACGCCCGCTTTTTGACTGCTTTAGCGTTGACGCGCAGCGGATTACCGGAAAGCGGTAGAACTCGCCAGATAAGTATGATTGCGCAGAGCACGGCAAAACCGCACATAATCGACGGGATGGCGACGATCGTTGCAGGGTCGATAAGGTTCGCGATTGACGTCGGGACGATGAACGCGGCGTAACCCAGCACCATCCAGCGCAAAACGACTGATTTCTTCGGGTTCTTGCGCGCCCAATGCGCCGCCAGGCCGATCGTCGCGAGCAGCCAGCCGTAGTAGAACGCGGCGTAAACGATGGAAGTAGTGCTGCCTAGCTCTAAAATAGCGTAGTTCGGCGCGCATTCGCGGATGACCGCCATGCCGCCGGCGAACGCGAAGTAGGCGACGAACGCGGCAGCCGAAGCATACGCGGCGTACAGTAGCGGCCTTATGGAAACGCCCGCGAGCGTCGCGGTAATATGCAGGCCGAGCACCGGCAACATGGTGATTGATATGAACCCGAGTTTGACCCATTCGGCGTGCGTCATGCCCAGTCCGCCGCAAAGCATGTACTCGGACAGCTGGAAAATACCCAAGCATGCCAGAAAGACGGTCACGAGCCTGGTGAGGGTGGTCAGCTGATAGCGCCATAGCGTGTAAAAAAGCAAACCGAATTCAATAAGGAACGTCGCGAGCATGACCGGTGGTGAGAAGCAGAGCATTTTGTTGCCGTATTTTTTGTACATAGGTGCAATGAGTATAGCACATGGCACGAGAACGTTCGGCACCAGCGGTGCTCCTCTGGATTATGCCGATAAAGTTTGCTATACTAAGTAATAAGGCGCTATTTTTTATGTCTAAAAATAGCAAATAATTTAATTCACGAGGAAAGAAGTCATAATGGCAGCAAAAAACGTCCCGCTCAAGGATTTCCGCAATATCGGAATCATCGCGCATATCGACGCAGGCAAAACCACAACCACCGAAGGTATTTTGTACCGTACGGGCATTAACCACAAAATCGGTGAAGTGCGTGGCGACGGCGACGGCGCGACGACCGACTGGATGGCGCAAGAAAAAGAACGTGGCATCACGATTACTTCCGCTGCCGTTACCTGTTTTTGGAAGGGCTGCAAGATCAATATCATCGACACCCCAGGCCATATCGACTTTACCGCCGAAGTTGAGCGTTCGCTTCGCGTCCTTGACGGCGCGGTAACCGTATTCGACGGCAAAATGGGCGTTGAAGCGCAGACCGAAACCGTATGGCGCCAAGCCAACAAGTACGGCGTGCCTCGTATTTGTTTCGTGAACAAGATCAACCAAATCGGCGGCGACTTCTACAAGTCACTCGACACGATCCATAACCGCTTGAGCAAGCACGCGCTGCCAGTGCACCTGCCGATCGGCTTCGAAAAAGAAATCAACGGCGTTGTTGACCTTGTGGACATGAAGTCGTACACCTACAACGACTACACCGACAAAGAAATGATCGTTGGTGAGATTCCTGCCGACATGCTCGAAAAGGCAAAGCACGCTCGCAGCCTTTTGGTCGAAGCGGCCGTCGAAGCGGAAGACGAATTGTTCGAACGTTTCCTTGAAAGCGGCGAAGACTCGATCACCGAGGAAGAGCTCAAGCGTGCGCTGCGCAAGCGAGTTCTTGCCGGCGACTTCTACCTTGTTACTGGTGGCGATGGCCGCGGTGTCATGGTCGAAAAGGTCCTTGACCTCGTTGCCGACTACCTGCCAAGCCCGCTCGACGTCGACGCTATCCAGGGTACCAACCCGAAGACTGGCGACGTTATCGAGCGCAAGCCGGACGAATCCGAGCCGCTTTCGGGTCTTGCTTTCAAGATCGCGACCGACCCATTCGTTGGTAAGCTCATCTTCGTTCGTATCTACAGCGGCAAGCTGACCGCCGGCAGCTACGTATTGAACACGACGACCGGCAACAAGGAGCGCATCGGCCGTATTGTTCGTATGCACGCCGACAAGCGCGAAGAAATCGACAGCGTGAGCGCTGGCGACATCGCGGCAGTCGTTGGTCTCAAGGACACCTTTACCGGTGCCACGATTACCGATCCTGCGCATCCGATCACACTTGAAGGTATCGAATTCCAAGAACCACCAGTGTCTATCGCCGTTGAGCCAAAGACGAAGGCCGACCAAGAAAAGATGGGTATCGCGCTCCAGCGCCTTGCCGAAGAAGATCCAACCTTCCGCGTTCATACCGACGAAGAAACCGGCCAGACGATCATGTCGGGCATGGGTGAGCTTCACCTCGACATCCTCGTTGACCGCATGAAGCGCGAATTCAACGTCGAAGCGAACATTGGTGAGCCACAGGTTGCGTTCCGCGAAACCATCCGTGGTACCGCCGAAGCACAGGGCAAGCACGCCAAGCAATCTGGTGGTCGCGGTCAGTACGGTGACGTCTGGATCCGCTTCGAACCGACCGAAACCGGCGAAGGCTTCGAATGGGCGGACGAAATCAAGGGCGGCGTGGTTCCTCAGGAATACCGCGCGCCAGTGCAGAAGGGTATCAAGGATACGCTCGATGGCGGCGTCATTGCCGGCTACCCGATGATCGGTGTCAAGGCGACATTGTACGATGGTAGCTATCACGACGTCGACTCCAGCGAACTTGCCTTCAACCTTGCCGGCGTTCTTGCCGTGAAGGAAGGTATTCCAAAGGCGAAGCCAGTGCTGCTCGAGCCTGTCATGAAACTCGAAGTCACCACTCCGGAAGAGTTCATGGGCGACGTGATCGGCGACATCAACTCTCGCCGTGGCCGCATCGAAGCAATGGAAGACCTGCAGGGCGGCGCCAAGCTCGTTCGTGCGATCGTTCCGCTCGCAAGCATGTTCGGCTACACGAACGACATCCGCTCGATGTCGCAGGGCCGTGCCGCAAGCACCATGGAGCTCCACAGCTACGAGGAAGTTCCACCAAACGTCGCACAGGAAATCATTGAGAAGCGCAAAAAGTAGTTCTCAACGTTCCAACGAATACGACCCAGCAAGGGTCGTATTCTATTTGGGCTGCGCTACGGCATGAATGGAAGCTGCTTGTTTTTACTTCATAGGCGTGATATATAAAAAGTGGACACCCAAACAAACAGACGAAGGAGAGTCGAAGTGATTCATGATCCAGAGTTCATGACAGGTACCAAACCCCAAGCTTATTCAAGCACCCAAGCGCCGGGTGCTTTTTCTTTGGCAACGAATGGCGCTCGGATGATCAGCACGAACCGCAACGGGGAATTCGCGTTTTATTACGGCCCCGGGTGGCATACGGACGGAACGGTAATCGCGGCCAATTTTGACCGGCACGTCGCGTTTTTAGGGCCGTCACACTATGGAGTTCATCCTCAGGCGGCGTATTCCATAGACTTGCAAAAAGAGGCGTGGGTAGACGCGCGCAAGAAAGACGGGTACCGGCCCGCGAAGATTTACGCGCAGTCGAAGGGAGCGTTGACGGTTTCGCATATGTTCGCCGACCCGACGTTCCGCAGCGCATTCGGGGAGGTTGACAGCATATGTTTTGATTCGCCGGTTTCGAGCAGGCATGTCATACGAACCATGCCGAACCGCATGATGGCGCTCGCGCGGCGGCTACCAAACCATCCGGTCATCGAACGGCTGTGTCGCATTGGGATGGAATCCATGCTTGCAAGCGACCCGGATTTTGACGCGGCACTGGTCACGAAAGACGAAGCCCGGTCGAACAGCGCCGCATCGACCAGAACAAGGCTTGCGGCGTGCGTCAGTCAGTTGGAATACTTATGGAGCCATGACGTCGCGGACTTCGACCTCCGCGAATTCGGAGCGGCGGTGCCGAACAAAAAAATCATCAGCGCGGCTCACGACAGCCTCATTGACGTGCCTGTCGCGGCTGTCGCGATCAACGAGAGCTACGGTGGCGGATTCGAGCATTGGATCGACACGGCCCGCAGACATGGGGATCACGCGACGGGTACCGAACGCCCGCAGGGAGTCATTGACGCGCTGACAGACCGCCGGGCGAACGCGTACCGGGTAGTCAGTATCGGTGCTTTGGCGACGAAGCGGATCGTCAACGCGCCTAAGGTTCCATGATATACTTGAACGAGTAATGTGCTTATGTAACACAAAAAGGCGTTTGTGCTAGAGGGTGATTTCACGCAACTGTCCGTGATCTTGGTGATCGTCGCGTTGGTGGCGTTCGTCATGAAGCTGTTCAAGCCAAGTTTGCTGAACCTGGCTGGCGGTAACGAAGCGTTCGAAGTGTTCAGCGAGATCGGTATCGCGCTGCTACTGTTCATCATCGGTCTGGAACTCAGCGTCAGCGTCATTCGCAAACTCGGCAAGCCGGTATTCCTGACCGCGAGTGCCATCTTGCTAACAATTGGAACTATTGGGTTCCTCGTGGGCACGGCCTTCCACTTTACCGCCACCGAGGCGTTTTTGATCGGACTCGCCATGTTCTTTAGCAGTACGATTATCATTGCCAAGGTTCTGAGCGACAAGAAAGAAATCACCCGGCTGAACGGCCAAATCGCGATCGGCGTTATCCTGCTCGACGACATCGTGGCGACGTTCGCGCTGCTGTTCGTGGCGGCAGGGGGGTCCGGCAACGCGCTTGACGCGCTCGACATAGGCCTGCTGATTCTCAAGGGTATCGTCATGATCGCCGTGCTGGCGTTCCTCTCCACGAAAGTGCTGCCGAAGGTGGTCAAATCCGTTGCCAAATCCCAGGAGCTATTATTCTTGTTCGCGCTGGCATGGGGCTTCGGTGTCGCGACGATCATTCACTTGGTCGGGTTCTCCATCGAAATCGGCGCGCTGTTCGCGGGCGTAGCACTGGCGCACTTGCCATATGCGGGCCAGATAGGCGCCCGGCTCAAGCCGCTCCGCGACTTTTTCATCATCCTGTTTTTCATCAGTTTGGGCGAGCACCTCGAGCTTGGCAATCTGGCGAATGCCTTCATTCCGGCGCTCGCGCTGTCGCTGGTCGTGTTGATATTGAAGCCGCTTGCGGTCATGGTGTCGCTCGGCGTGCTTGGCTACACGCGGCGCACGAGTTTCAAGACGGGCATCAACTTGTCGCAAATCAGCGAGTTCTCGATCATCCTTATCGTGCTCGCGGCATCTACTGGCGCCATTGGCGATAACGTGGCGGCCGTCGTTACGCTCGTGGCGCTCATTACCATCACGGTGTCAACGTACCTCATGCAGTATGACAACCTGATTTACCGCAAGCTCGAAAAGCGGCTGAGCATGTTCGAGCGCGCGACGGCAAAGGACGTCCAGCATGCCGCGAAGCGATACCCGCTGGTGCTGATCGGGTACCAAAACGGCGGTCATCAATATCTCAAGACCTTCCGCTCGCTCAAAAAACGGTTCGTCGTGGTGGATTACGACCCTGAAGCCATAGAAGAGTTGGAGCGAGCGAATATTGACTACTTGTACGGGGATGTCACCGACCCCGAGCTGCTCGCCGAGATCAATATGGATTCTGTCAAGCTCATCGTGAACACGATCGGCGATCACGACGTGAACGTCGGCTTGGTCAAATATGTCCGTCGTCGCAACGACCATGCCGTCATCGTCTGCTATTCGTCCAACTACGGCGAAGCGGCCGAGCTCTATAAGCTTGGCGTCAGTTACGTCATGCTGCCGCACTTCATCGGCTCCGAGCGTCTCAGCACGTTCATTGCCACGCACGGCGTCGACCGCAAGAGCTTCGACAATTACCGCGAAAAGCACATGCTCAAGATCGGGCATCACGCGCTGCGTCACCATCGCTCCCATTAACGGGCGAACGGGATTACGCTTGCGCCCGCGGCATGGACGTGGTTTATTTTAAGCAATGAGCGAAAAAACCAGCCGAGATATTTTGAAGAACGCGCTGCGGACTTCCGTGGCAGGCACGACCGTGTACGTCGTCGACCATGCGTCGCTGCGCCGAGGGCTCGCGGACGGCACGGCATCGTCGATCGTGCTCGACAACGCTGATTACACCGATCTGGACAGTGACTTGGTGTCGAGCAGGCTCGAAGTGGTACAAAGGACGAACAGCGAGGCGAAGAAGACATGGCGCTATTACGGCTCCATCGAATTCAGCGATGACGCGAACGTTACGAAGGACGAGTACTTCGAAGCATTACAGGAACTTTTGAAAGACCAGAGCGATTACGGGTTACATACATCGCTGTTCAACAACGTGCGTCTGCTCAATCACTCCAGTACGTCAACGATGGCAGCAGTCGCGTTTTATGCCGCGAGTAACAGCGTTGAATACAAGAACGAATATTCCGGTACGGGAAGTACTGGCGCATGGCAATACGCGGCCATGAGCGTCGAAGCGCCAAGCCTGGAAAAAATCGGCACGGATGGCCGTGACCGCCAATTCCAGCAGCATTTGCGCGGCTATTTGTTCTCGCTGACGGCGCTTGCACGAGCCGTCAAACATGGACAGAGGGCGTTCGATGTCAGCGTCGTGAGCAAGGGCGACAAGGTACTCTATTCGGAAGGAACGACTCAGTCGGAAAACACCGAAGTGCCAGCTGAACCGGTCGAATCGGTCGAACACGAGTCGCAGCCCGAAAAGAAAGGTGTCATGCTTGACGATATCGGTGGGTACGAAGCGATCAAGACCGACATGAAGCACTTGGTGTATTCGTACAAGCACCCCGACGCGCTGAAACGCTGGGGCGCGGAGCGGCCGCAGGCGGTACTGCTGTATGGCCCGCCAGGTACTGGCAAAACGACGTTCGCTCAGGCCGTGGCGAACGAGCTTGAGGGCGAGCTATGGGAAATCCAGGCATCGGGCATATACGGCAAGTGGCTCGGCGAGTCCGAAAAGAGCATCGACGCGCTGTTCGACGAGGCGGAAAAGAAGTCGAGCCCGACGGTCATGCTGTTCGACGAGTTCGAAGGCATCATCAATACGCCGGCCGACACGAGCGGCGGGAACGGCGCGCGCGTCAACGTGGCGGCAATATTCAAAAAACGGTTGGCGGGACTGCGTGAGAAGAATCCGAACGTGGTGGTATTCGCGACCACGAACGACGTCGAATCGATCGACGAGTCGCTGGTGAGAGTGGGACGGTTCGACAAGAAGCATTACGTGCCGCTGCCCGACACGCAGGCACGGATGGCGATTTTCGGCGATCGCATAGGTGCCGCGTTCGTTCAGCTCGGCACGAAGGATTTCAGTCCGTTCACGGCCGACGTCGATCCGACCAAGCTGGCCGAAGCGACGGATGGCATGTCGGGCGCCGATATCGTCGAGGTCCTCAGGCGCGCGCAGTTCGAAAAAGCGATGGCGAGTTCGAGCGATGCCATAAGCCAGGCCGACTTGCTGCGCCACGCGCGGGACCTACGGCAGGGCTAGCAGGCACCCCCTTTACTTACCTCTAAAAACACTGTACAATTGAACTATACGTCGCAACTCTGTTTTTAGATTGCGCACGAAAACAATATTAATTTCAGGGAGAATCATCCGCAATGGCAGATTTCGATCGAAGCAAGCCGCACGTCAACGTTGGTACCATGGGTCACGTTGACCACGGTAAAACAACACTAACGGCAGCTATTACCCACGTTTTGGCAAAGAAACTGCCTAGCGATACTAACAAGCCTCGCAACTACGAGGACATTGACAACGCTCCAGAGGAAAAGGCTCGTGGTATCACCATCGCTTCTTCTCACCAGGAATACGAGTCGGAAGCACGTCACTACGCGCACGTCGACATGCCTGGACACGCCGACTACGTGAAGAACATGATCACCGGTGCCGCACAAATCGACGGCGCGATCCTCGTGGTCGCAGCGAACGACGGCCCGTTGCCACAGACTCGTGAGCACGTTCTGCTCGCGCACCAGGTGAACGTTCCAAAAATCGTCGTATTCCTTAACAAGATGGACCTCGCAGATCCTGAACTCGTCGAGCTCGTCGAAATGGACGTTCGCGAACTCCTGACCAAGAACGGTTACGACGGCGACAACGCGCCAATCATCAAGGGTTCTGCTACCAAGGCTCTCGATGGCGACGCTGCAAGCGAAGACGCTATCATGGAACTCGTCGCTGCCCTCGACTCATACGTCGAAGAGCCAGTACGTGACCTCGACAAGCCATTCCTGATGCCTATCGAAGACGTCTTCTCGATCAAGGGTCGTGGCACCGTTGCTACCGGCCGTATCGAGCAGGGTATCATCAAGCTGAACGACGAAGTCGAAATCGTCGGTATCAAGGCGACGCAGAAATCTGTCGTTACCGGTATCGAAGCGTTCAAGAAGAACCTCGACCAGGGCCAGGCAGGCGACAACGCCGGTCTGCTCCTCCGTGGTATCGAGCGCGAACAAATCGAGCGCGGCCAGGTCGTCGTGAAGCCAGGCAGCCTGACTCCACACACCGAGTTCGAAGCTGAAGTGTACATCTTGAAGAAGGAAGAAGGCGGTCGCCACACTCCATTCAGCAAGGGTTACAAGCCACAGTTCTACTTCCGTACGACTGACGTCACCGGTGAAGTCGAACTTCCAGCCGACAAGGAAATGGTCATGCCTGGTGATACCATCACCTTCCAGGTCAAGCTTCTTGCGCCTATCGCCATGGAGCAGGGTCTGAACTTCGCTATCCGCGAAGGCGGCCGCACCGTTGGTGCCGGCGTCGTAACGAAGATTACCAAGTAATCACCGCACGCAGCCTACGAAAACGTCCCCGATCCGTCGGGGACGTTTTCTTTGTGCTGATTTGTCCATAAAAATTCCCCGCCCATGGTGGGCGGGGTTGGTTCGAGCATGCGCTTTGGCGCCGAACAGGTCAGCGAAGGGTAACTGTTACTGCTGATTGCTTGGCGATGACAAGACGCGTCAGTGACAACCAGGTCGTTACCTCGTCGAGCTCGTCGAAGCCGATCATGATGCCGAAAACGGCTTCAATCTCGGTTTGGATTTCCGTTACGGTCAGCGAATCGAGTCCGAGGTCAACGATCCATTCCTCGGGTCTTATGGCATCGCTGTCGATCGGACCGATACGGTCTTCGAGCGACAGTACGACGCTTTTGATACGGGCAAAAACCATATTTTCGGTATCTGTCACGGGTGTTCCAATCGTCGTTGATTGTCGTGCCGGCGATGCGTGCTGCAGTGCAAAGGGCGCCTTGGTAGGTGATATGGATTATAGCATAAATAGTACTAAAAATCAATCGAACGAAGTCCATGGTAATGAAAAGCCAGCTCGTAGTGAGCTGGCGTGCGGACGAATCACTTCGTCGCGATGAGCATGTTGCGCTGGCTGTCCCAGTGCAGGTTGGGCAGTCCGAGCGTGGCGTCGAGCTTGCGCTCGACCGACGCCATGAACGCCATGGTGGGCGTGCCGGCGAAGGTGAGCGAAACGCGCGTTGCAGGCAGTCCGTGCAGGTCGAAGGTTTCGAGCTGCCTGGCTCGGCGTATGAATGCGGCGGTTACCGCGGCACACCGCCGATTGTGTCGCCGAGTCTTCAAAATGTACTCGATCACAGATGCCATGCTGCACCGTCCTTTCAAAATGCGTGACCGTTGCTGCAACTATAGCACTTTGGTGGCGAAACAGAAAAATCCGCCTAGCGCGTGCCGTGGGTGCGGCAGGCGCTAGGCGGATGAGGAACGGCGTCAGACGGTCGCGGTAGGCTGCCACCTGGCGGCGTGCCGCCTGCGCGCCTTGGCGATGTTCCGCGCGGAGGGTCGGAAGCCGAAGCTTCGCACCAGGACGCCGTCGACGTTGGTGATGTCTTCCATCCACAGGGGCATCGGGTAGGCGTTCAGGAAGTAGCTGGTGACCACCGTGGACAGCGTCTTGCCGGCGGTCAGCCGCTTGGGCGGCCCGACGTGCAGCAGGGTGTAGCCGGGCATGTGCTCCGGCTTGCCGTCGACCAGCTGTTCGTAGCGGGTGTCGGCGCCGCTGCTGTTCTGGCGGGTGACTCTGGCGATCGTGATCGCGTCGTGCAGTGACATGGTTGCTCCTGTGCTTACGTAGGGAACGTACATATACTATTATAACATATTATATATAAAAATGCAATGAATGACGAGAATGAAAAACCGTCAGCCTAAAACTGACGGCATGGGCGCTGCAAGCTACGCTTACCTGAACCCGTATTTCGTGGGCGCGATTTGCCGCAAATACGGCAGGGAGACCAACTTCGACAGGCATGCGATGAGTTCACTGACGGTCTTGGCTTTGCTTACGACGTCGTCGGGAAGCCTGATCCCAAACGCGAATTCCAGCCCGTCGCAAATCTCGAGGAATCTCCACACGTCGATGCAGCCGTTCGTGCGGATGTCCGCTACGGCGTCGCCCGTGTTGATTAGCCTTTGCGGCACGCTGTAGAGGGGTGGCCCTAGTCCGTCATCAAGAATACAGAAACTCCGGTTGTCGTGCATGACGAACGGTAGCGACCCGGGGATGACGTCGTCGGTACCAAGCGATTCCTGGAAAACGCGCTGGACGATTTCGGTAACGATACCGCGTTTTGAGCGCACGCTGCACCTTTCGTTCGGTTATGCAGAGAACACTATAATACCATAAATACTGAGTAATATAAAGTTTGTTACTATGCGCGTGCAATGCGAAAACCCGCCGAATCCGAGCGGATCCGACGGATCTTCGCTTGGTTCAGCGGGTCAGAGGACGTAGGAACCGAATCCCACGAAAACAGTAACATCGTTAGGGGGCTCGTCGTCGTAGCTCCAGACCGTGGCGATCTTGACGCTCGTAGCGCTCCACTCGATACCCTTAACGGCTTCGAGAATCACCTGCTCGGCGGATGCGTTGCCGCAGAGCGGCGCGAAGTTCATTGGCAAGTGCGCAACGGTGCATTCGAGCGGATTGCCGTGGTTGAATATCTTGATGACGTGCCCTCGAATCTCGTCGAGGATGTCACTGATGTGCTTGGGGAGCTCGTCGTTGATCAGCGAGTTGATCGCTTGAGCTTTCCGTGCCTTGCGTTCCGCGAGCTGTGCCCGCTCGAGGTCCCCGATGATGCTCGGGCGTTCGGCAGTGGCAGCGGCGCTCGCCGACGTGCTACGACGCAGCAATTGCATGATTCCCATTGGTAAGTGCTCCTAGGTCGTTGAATAGGACTAATATAATATTAACATAAAGACTTAAAAAAGTCAATACTGTCTATGCTTGTTCATAGTCAAACTTAATGCTATAACTAATCAGTACTATTAATCATACCGAGAACTTGGCTGTGAGCATGCAATCGCGAAACCAGACCGAGGTTACGGTATAGCACAAGAAGGAGCCATCATGGCAGACAAACCAGAAGGACTGCGAATCCGCATCCGCCTCAAAGCCTATGACCACAAGGTCATCGACCAATCAGCAAAGCAAATCATCGACACGGCGATCCGCACCGGCGCCAGCATCGCGGGGCCAGTGCCACTGCCAACTCGTCGTAGCAGCTACACCGTCGTAAAATCTCCGCATGTTTACAAGACCGGTGGCGAGACGTTCGAAATGCGCGTGCACAAGCGCCTTATCGACATCACCAACGCGACACCAAAGACCATCGACAGCCTGCAGAACCTCAGCTTGCCAGCTGGTGTCGACGCAGAAATCCGCATGTAGTTCGGTTTCGACGTACGTGCGCGGCTTGTCCCGGTACACCGAAATCCGCATGTAGTCATCGCATAGCACATAAAGACGCCCTCTGCGGGCGTTTTTATGTTTGCATGACGCGGGGATACGAAAGCCGCAAACAAGCTTGCTTGCACCTATTTGAATA